>DULL01000025.1 GCA_012840395.1 Clostridiaceae bacterium
ATAAATGTGAAGTCTTAAATCTGGATGGTGACAGTTACAGATTGAAACATCGCAAAACCATTTTTGTAAAAAATTAGGTGTAAAAAATTATTGATCGAAAATTGTAAAAAGTTACTTGACATCTACAACATGTTAGAGGTTTTGTCAAGGAATGCCTCTTAACATATTCTAAAGGAATGTCCCTCAACCATCCCTTAATCATCTTAACCAAAAGGGTCTTCCGTAAAAATTCTTGATGCCTTAAATTTTTCAAACTCCTCCAATACTTCAGGATGCCCCTCTAAAAACATATTTAATTGGTTAATCCTTCTTAATGTATTAGGACTTACGTTATGTTCTATTAATTCTGTTTCTGTTAATATATCTGTATTTATGCCTATAATCATTAAAAATTTCTCAATGATGTTATGCCTGTTCAGGAGGAACCTGCCTAATTTTTCTCCACTCTCGGTAAGAACTATTATCCCATACTTCTTATAATCTAAAAATCCCAGTTGCGTTAGCTTCTGAACCATTTTGGTGGCAGAAGAAGGCTTTACATTAAGGAGCTCCGAAAGGGTATTAATACGCATATATCCCAATTCCTTTATATTTCTATATATCATTTCCAGATAATCTTCCATAGCAGAGGTAAGATACTTTTTATCCTTTTTTAACATCTGATATCCCCGTACAGTATAAAATTCATTATTTTGCAATTTATCACATCCTAATAAACAGAAATATATCTTTTCTTACTTAATTGTATTGGTAACATATATATTTTATGTTTCATATATTAGTCTAGGGCAAAATTCTTTCTTTTAGCTAATACCGGTAAAAGCAGCACATGTACATGATATATACACAACACCATGTACATAATACCATCAGGAGGTAAAGCAAAATGGATAAAGATTGTATTCCTCTAAATTTATTGCCCCTTGGGAAAAAAGCAGTAGTAAAAGCACTTACTTCAGATGGGATTATACGTAGAAGAATGCTGGATCTTGGACTGGTTTCCAATACAGTTATAGAAGCTCTCCAAAAAAGTCCCTCCGGTGATCCTACAGCATATCAAATACGTGGGGCAGTAATAGCTTTACGCTCAGAGGAAGCAAGCAAAATAATGGTAACTGTAAATGAAACCTGTTTATAAAATTTATATTTACAAATTAATATTATCTGCCGGGAGTAATATTAGCTACCGCGATGAAACCTGACACTACTAAGGAGGATACTTGACATGGGACTTACAAGCCAATCTACAGGCTCAAGCATATTAGAACAAGGGATTATTAACATTGAACGCATTAATTCTAACGAAAAAATAATAGCACTTGCAGGAAATCCTAATGTTGGAAAGAGCACTGTATTTAATAACCTTACAGGACTTAAGCAGCATACGGGGAATTGGCCGGGTAAAACCGTTACTAATGCATTAGGCAGACATAGGCACAAAGGCAACACTTTCATCATGGTGGACATACCGGGTACTTATTCACTTTTGGCAAACTCCCCTGAAGAAGAAGTTGCCAGGGATTTTATCTGTTTTGGCAAACCAGATGCAATAATTATAGTAACAGATGCCACCTGCCTAGAGCGTAACTTAAATCTTGTTCTTCAGACTTTAGAAATTTCTGATAAAGTTATCGTATGTGTAAATTTGATTGATGAAGCAAAAAGAAAAAAAATTAATATAGATTTTGACAGCCTGTCCAAATACCTTGGAGTACCTGTAGTTCCAACAAATGCCCGAAGTAATAAAGGGCTGGATAAATTGATGGAGGCAGTTTACAATGTTACTAATGGAATTACAGTCACAAAACCTATAAAGATTATATATAATGATGTCATAGAACAGGCAATCAGTATAATTCAGCCTAAAATTCAGGAATTGTCAGGTAATAGGATCTCCAGCCGGTGGATTGCGTTAAGGCTTCTTGTTGAAGATTTTACAGGTAAAAATTATGCTGATGAAAATTACACTGATGAAGATTATGCTTGTGAAAATCACACTCTTTTAGAATCCTTAAACAAGTATCTTGATCTTAATCTCCTTGAAAACAAAGAATTAACGGAACTTCTTTATAGGGCAAAAAAATTCCTTGCTGATAATGGTATTTCTTCCAGCAATATTGAAGATATAATTGTATCTAAACTAGTGCAATTATCTGAGAGTATATGCAGACATACCATAGTATTCGGGGACAGCCAATATACTTATATAGACAGAAAGATCGACCGTATACTTACTTCCAGGAAGTTCGGCATACCCATTATGCTTGGGCTTCTTGGAGTAGTGTTTTGGATTACTATTGCAGGAGCAAATTATCCGTCTCAGGTTATAAGTAATTTCCTTTTTGGGATCGAAGATAAACTCACCTGCTTTTTCAAATGGATAAATGCTCCAGAATGGATCCATGGATTGCTGGTTTTGGGTATTTATAGAACTCTAGCATGGGTTGTTTCAGTTATGCTTCCTCCTATGGCTATATTCTTCCCTCTTTTTACACTCCTTGAAGATCTGGGTTATTTACCTAGAGTGGCATTTAATCTTGATAATTTCTTTAAAAAAGCATGTGCTCATGGAAAACAGGCATTAACTATGTGCATGGGATTCGGGTGCAATGCTGCAGGTGTTATTGGCTGCAGAATCATAGATTCACCAAGGGAAAAACTAATTGCAATTATTACAAATAATTTCGTTCCATGTAATGGGCGTTTTCCCATTTTGATAGCCGTCATTACAATGTTTTTTACCGGAATGTTTGCAGGCCCCTTGCAAACAATATTTTCTACATTGCTTCTTACAGGAGTAATTGTTCTGGGTGTGGCTATGACATTATTTATATCGAAGCTGCTCTCAAAAACCATATTAAAAGGAATTCCTTCTTCCTTTACTCTGGAATTGCCTCCATTCCGCAAACCACAAATAGGCAAAGTTGTTGTAAGATCAATATTTGACAGAACTCTATTTGTTCTTGGCCGTGCAGTTATTGTAGCTGCTCCGGCCGGCGCATTAATATGGATATTAGCGAACATTCACATAGGAAATCTTAGCCTCCTGTCCCACTGTGCAAAAACCCTTGATCCTTTTGCACAGTTACTTGGGCTGGATGGCTACATTTTAATGGCTTTTATTCTTGGCTTTCCGGCAAATGAAATTGTTATCCCTATAATCATTATGAGTTATATGGCAACCGGCAGCATTCTTGAATTGGATAATCTGGTCCAGCTTAGAGAGCTTCTTATATCCCATGGATGGACCTGGTTGACAGGAGTATGCGTCATGCTGTTCTCTCTTATGCACTGGCCTTGTGGAACCACATGCATGACTATAAAAAAAGAAACCCAAAGCCTTAAGTGGACATTGGTTTCAATTCTGGTACCTGCCGTCTCCGGAATTATTATATGCTTTATAGTTTCAACTATAGTACGGTTGTTAGGTTTAGTATAAGGGTACATTTGAGCCTAAGGAACTTTACAGCAACTATGTATAGTACGGTTGTTAGGTTTGGTTTAAGAGTACATTTACCACCCCTTTATAACGAGCTAAAATGCAGCATCCAGGAAATAGGCTCGACCAAATCAATATAAAATGCTATGAAAAATGAAGAAAATCAATGAAATTGAAACTTAATTAAGGAAGGATAAAAATGTCCTTCACTTCTTTAGGTTTAGGTGGCGGGTACCTAATTCCACAATAGGCGGTGAGTCAAAATCTCCCGCCTCGTTGAAACACTGCAAATGTAAGAAAAATTTTCTACAATTGAAAATTTTTCTTATGAACTTAGACGTTATAATAATAAAGAATGTGAAAGAATGTGACTAAATAATTAACCTGACAGATTGCACTGATAATCCTCAATTTTTGTACAGGTAATACCACGTATATATTTAATAATTTCAGAAACAATATCTATCCTATTAAATGGAGTAATAACATAATATCCGTCTACATAAGGATATATTTTTTTTGCAATTTCACAGGATATTTTCACAGCAAGTTTACCGGCTTCTTCCTTTGTAACCCCTTTATATGAATCAATAATTTCTTCTGAGATATTTATCCCGGATATTTCGTTATTCATGAAACAGGCATTTTTATAACTTACAATTGGAATAATGCCACCTAATATTTTAGCACCCAGCCGTTCTCTTGCAATTTTCAGGTTTTCAAAGGCTTGTTCTGTTAATATAGGTTGTGTCAAAAACATGTTTACTCCATTCTCCATCTTATTTTTTGCATGAGCCAGCTGGCTGTTAAAATTCCTGGCATTTACATTTAAAGCAGCACAAATATTAAAGGGGTGGGAGAACACCGTATTATTTAATGTAGTTATATAATTTGCCAGTATTGCAGAATTAAAGCTGAACATTGCTTTAATTTCGTCCCGCTGTGCTAAAGGTATGGGGTCTCCGGTAACAACAAGGACATTGTTTATGCCTTCAATATTCAAGCCCAGAAGTAAAGCTTTAGTAGCATTGATATTTCTATCCCTGCAAGTCAAATGTGGAATTGGAGTAATGTCCAGTTCCCTTTTCAGCTTGCAGGCCAGCAGACTGCTATCTACCCTTGCCCTTGCAATAGGGCAATCTGCAATGGTTATTGCATCAATACCCAACTCTTTAAGAATTTTTGCATTATCCATAAAGCGGTCTATATTAGTATCAACAGGTGGATCCAGTTCAACAGCTATAATTTTCCTGCCATTCTTGATTTTTTCTAAAAGAATATTTGTAACAACAGCTTTTCTAACAGTTGTCTCCTGTTCTTTCTTATAAGGTATAATTTCAACTGAAGATAAACCTTTTAGTTTTGCGACAGTTTCCCTAATATAATCGGGAGTTGTACCACAGCAGCCTCCTAGTATAGCAATACCTTGTTTTGCTATCTCCAGCACTTTTTCAGCAAAATATTCCTTACTGTTTTCGAAGAAAGTACGGTTATTAATAATCGTAGGGTAACCAGAGTTCGGCATTATGGATATGATTCTATTTTCTATATTCTCAATATGAAGATTCTTAACAAATTTAAGCAAATGGGAAGGTCCTGAAAAACAATTAAAACCACAGCCATCAATATATGTATTTCCTAATGCCTTTTCAATAAGAGCCCTGCCGGATTTTCCAAGCCTGGTAAAGCCCTCGGGCGATATGGCAAATTCCGTTAAAATAAATGCCTGGGAATTTTTCGTTTTAATATAGCGGGAAAGATCATACAAATATTCATCACTGCTAAAGGTCTCAAATATAAAATATTTTGCGCCTAATTCTAAGAACAGGTCTACTATCTCTTCGTATGCTTCCCATAAATCCTCTGTTTCTGAACTTGGAATTGGTCCGATGTCTGCAAATACTAATACATCCGTACCCTTTACAGCTTCCATTGCAATTTCATAGCCTTTCACAATAACTTCTTTTAATGTGTCATATCCACTTTCAAGACTAATTCTATTTGCTCCGAAAGTATTGGTTCTGATGGCATTGCAACCTGCATCTATATACTGCTTATGTATATTTACTATAGTATTTCTGTCATAAATATTTGCAAGTTCACATCTTGCTAAAGGATTATGGCTTATACTGGCATAGTATGTTCCCATTGCCCCATCAAAAATAAATGGTCTCTGTTTTATATTCAAATAAAATCACCTGCCACCGGACTATATCCTCATTATCTTATTATCTTATTATCTTTCTATCTTTGTTTCTCTTTATTTATAACGCCTAGGTTCATAAGAAAATTTTTCAATTGTAGAAAAATTTTCTAACATTTGCGGCATTTCAACGAGGCGTAAGTTTTCTCACCGCCTGAACACCAAATCAGTACCCGCCACCTGTAGAGGTGGGGGACATCTTGCCGCTTCGTTATAAGAAATATAAGGAATATTATAACGCAATGATAAGAAATTTTCGACTATAGAAACTTTTTACCTTAAAGACTTTACCGCCAACCTGTATGATGTATCCATAGCTTCTTGCAGGCTAATATCCTTATATTTCTCCTTACTGCTTATATAATCTCCAAAAGACCTTATTGACTCCCGTATAGCTGCCTTTTTATAATACTTGCTTTCAAAAACATCTACCAGTCTTTCATCAGTGCCAGCCTGTATTAAATGCTCTATGATACTATCTAAAACTATTATTAATTCTGAAAAATCATATTCTTCATTAATAAGGTATTCATAAAATTCCTGTATACCTCCCGTTGCCACCAGCATATTAAAAGTGGATTTATTATCTTCCATATTTTCAGCCATTATATATAGAATCTCATAAAACTTATCCTTAAACTTTTCTTTTGATTTTACTCTTAAAAATACATTTTCGATATCTTTTTTAATGCTATACAAAATGGCTTTTGATATGGCTTCCTCCTTTGTGCTAAAGTAATCATAAATTGTGCCCTTACCAACATTTGCAGCTTTTGCAATATCAGACACTTTTATTAAATAAGGATTTGCTCCGTTTTTTATTAATTCAATAACTCCATTATATATTGCAGCCTCTTTTGTATAGTACTCACTTTTACTCATAGTCTATTTTCCCCCTAACAAACCACCTTTGACTGACCAGTCGGTCGTTTTATTCATTATAATTATTATGTGCTAATATTGTCAATAAGAGATAATTTGTAATATGTTATTTTCTTGAATAACGCGTATGCCCTGACCTGGCACAAAGCACAACAGGTTAATTATTATATTAAAATATTAAAATATTAAAATATTAAAATATTAAAATATTAAAATATTAAAATATTAAAATAACAAAATATAAAAAATAATAATAGGATAATACGTAGTATAATATAAAAAATTAATGATAGGATAATATGTAGTATAAACTAAGAAGGGAACAGGCAAGTTAATCTCTTATTAATCTATGATATATGAGATATTATATATGAGATAACTTAAACTGTCCCTTCAGTTCTATATACTCCGTCAGAAATATCTGACGGTTGTTTTATAATTGTAATTGTTTTATGCTATATATATACCCCATTTATGTAATAAATAACAGCATTTTCACAATTGTTTTCAATTATTTTTTATATCTATCAACCCTTACCTTTGCAGTAATGCCGTGAGCGATCATTCGCTCAATATTGCACTGCCTTTCGGTAACTTCTCCAATTTTTATACTGGCTTCCGGTGTCATCTTTTGATAGGTAACGGTCTTTAAGAATTTTCCTACCCATAAACCTCCAGTATATCTTGCAGCACGGCTTGTTGGAAGTATATGGTTAGTACCGATGGATTTGTCACCATAGGCAACCGTAGTTTCTTCACCAATAAACAAGGAACCATAATTCCTAAGCCTTTCAAAATAATAATCCGGATCTTCTACATGGATTTCCAGATGCTCCGGTGCATAATCATCGCTAATTGCAATAGCCTCATCTTTATCGTCAGCTATATAGATTATTCCATTGTTTGCCCAGGAAATAGCTGCAACATCTTTTGTAGGAAGCACTTCAAGCTGTCTTTCTACTTCCTTAAGGCATTCTTCCGCAAATTTTTCACTTAAGCACACTAAAGCAATGCCGCTATTTGGATCATGTTCTGCCTGTCCAAGAAGATCACAGGCTACAAGAGACGGATCTGCTGAATCGTCAGCAATAACCAAAATTTCAGTAGGTCCGGCAAGTAGGTCAATGCCACATCTTCCGAAGAGTTGGCGTTTAGCCTCTGCCACATATTTATTGCCAGCACCGCAAAGAATATCAACAGGTTCAATTATTCCCATTCCGAAAGCCATCATGGCAATAGCAGGTACTCCTCCAAGTATGAATATTCTGTCTGCTCCTGCCTTCTTCATAGCATTTATAGTTGCAGGATAATAACCTTTTCCTTTTACAGGAGGTGTAAAGGCATAAACATTCTTTACTCCTGCCACCTTTGCAGGTATAATGCTCATTTGTGCCGAACCGAACATAGGATATCGGCCTCCGGGAATATAACTCCCAACCGATTTAACAGGAATGTGCTTATGACCTAGTATAACTCCATCAAAAATCTCTATTTCTAAAGGAAGCAAGGTTTTAAGCTGAGCCTGGGCAAACTTTCTTACATTGTTCTGGCAAAAGTCAGTATCTTCAATTATTTGCGGATCCAGCCGGCTGATTGCCTCATTGATCTGAGCTTCACTCAACTCAAAATCCTCCGGATTCCAGTCATCAAATTTGGCGCTGTATTTCCTTACTGCATCCATGCCATTTTTCTCTAGATCCAGAAGCATTTCTGATACAATTCTGGATGTTTCGGGATCATTCTCAAACAGCCTGTGTCCTCCTTGTTTATAAATTCTCATATTAAACCCTCCATTTATTTTTATTTATCCAGCCTATCATATTAGACCTGCTTTTTAGTCTGTGTAAAAATCTCTGTTAAGATTTATAACAATAATAAACCTTACTGGAACTCAAGCAAAATTTAAGCTATAGCTAAAATCTCCGATAGTTGAAGTGAACTGCAATTAACAGTGCAGGTTTTTCATCATGGTTCACAAAATTATGTTTTATTCTTGCATCCAGATAAAAAGAGTCTCCTGGGGAAAGCTGATATATTTTTCCCTCATAGTTAAGTTCTATATTTCCTTCCAAAACATAAACAAACTCTTCTGAATCGTGAGAAGTTATATCGGTAGCTCCCTTTTTTACTCTGAATAAAAATGGGGACATGTACTTATTTCGATAAACATTTACAAGAGGCTTGAATGAATAAACCTCTGTATGCTCCTCCCATTCCTCCTTCGAAGTGTCATTGCTTATTAATATATCAATATTTTTTGACACCAAAGCATCCGGACGGGCTTCAAGTAGTTCTATCAAGTCACTGTCCAGGGCTTCTGCTATGACCTGTACAGTTGCAAAAGGAGGCATATTGGAAGATCTCTCAATTTTTGATAAGTATCCCTTTGTGAAACCAGTTTTATTTGCCAGATCTTCTAGGGTGAGTCCTTTACTTGTGCGTAATTGCTTTATTTTTTCGTTAATTTTCATTTGACACACTTACCTATAAAAGTTTCCTATTAGGATACTTTTATACTATTACATACGAACTTAATTGTCAATATATTCAAATATATTCTTAGAAAAATTAAGTTTCCGCACTTATTTTTTACTCATTTTATTAATAAAAACATCAAAATTAAAAAGCGATAAAAATTTTAACAAAGCAGCGAACTGCCCATATAAAACCCTTATCGCTCAAACTTAATTATCATTTTATCTTAGTTATTAATAAATTAATTAATGATATATACAACATATATGATATACATATAACATTATGGCTTATTCTATAAATTATTCTATAAATACTGTTCAAAAATTACCCGTCATCATATTCATTCAGGTATTCTCCAGCGAGTCCAAAGGATAGAGCACATACCTGAATATGTTTTCATTTCAGGGTTCTCTTTCTTGTCTTTAGATGAAGGTAATTTCTCACCCTTTTTGGCAGCATAGAAAACAGTAAAAATGTCTCCATTGTCAAGTTCTACTGAAGCAGGATACCCTAAATCTGCACTTTCACCCTCATCCCAGATATAATAATCTGTATCCCAGGTCTCTGCATTATCACGGCTAAACATTACCTGGATTCCATAGCCAGGGGTCCTGCGCCCATAAGCACATATTAATGTGCCTGATGAATGTAGCATCAAATGTGGTGGTGCTCCCGTTGAACCAATTATCTTTGGTGTAGTCCAGGTCTTGCCTCCATCATCTGATATTGACTGGCATATGGTAAAGAGTTTCTCTTCATATCTCTTGCCAACCTCATCCATTCTTATATGAAGTACCAGTCTTCCGTTTGGCAATTCAATAATATGTGGCTCAACATATAGAACGTCAGGAGCTTCAGGACAGACAGGAATATCTGCAAGCTTGTAAAAATCTCTATAATTATCGCTTCTATATACTGCTATAGGATAGCTTGAACCTGCCGGCTTGCCTGGAAACGGAATTCCTGCATATATTAGAGATCCATTTTTCAACAAGTTCGGACCATGGGGAGCAGATACAGGCACTTTAAAGGGTTCACCCCAGGAAAAACCGTTGTCTTCACTGATACTCATGAGAGAACCATAGTATTTTTCCTCCTGCGCATCACATAATGTTGGCAGATATGCTAGAGCAAGGTTCCTCAGAACTTCCGTGCCATATTTTCCGCCCTCTGCCCACTTACGCTGATTTTCCCGTGTATTGTTAAAAGTTGTGACTACAAGGCGCCCATCACCTACATTAAGTATTCCTGCATCTCTGTCATCCAGTGGTGTATCAACAGCAATCATTGGTGCAGACCAAGTTTTGCCTTCATCCTTACTTTTTACGATAAGTACCTTCCCAAACGGACAAACATGCATGATTCTGTTTCCTGAGAAAGCAACCAGTAAATCTCCGTTTGCATCCCTCGCAACAGAAGGCCATGCACTATAGCCAAATACATTATCCGGCCTGGAAATAACAACACCGCTGTCAATTATTTGAACATACTTTGACATAATCGTACCTCCACATTTGAATGCATTATAAAATTATTCTTATTATTCTTGTGAAAAAAAATTCTTTTGTGAAAGAACTATTCACAAAAAATCCATAATTACTAAATATATTATAAAACAAGCTTTGTCAAAATTCATTAGCAATTATATATAATTATTTGCAGAAGTTATAATCTCTAAGTTTAAAATAGCTGAGTCTGTATGATATAATGTGAAAATAAAACTTGAAAATAAAGCAAACAAAATTAAAGAAAAAAGTAAGTAAAATAAAGTAAAATAATTAATAAAATCAAGATACATTCACCAATCTAAGTAAGGAGAATATGGCAATGGCAAAAACAAAAATTGTAATTCTGGATACACATGATCCCTGGTGGAATCTTTCAGTGGAAGAATACCTTCTCGACAGAGTTGAAGAAGATGAATACATTCTGTATTTATGGCAAAATCAGAATACCGTTGTTATAGGAAAGAACCAAAATGCCTGGAGGGAATGTAAAAACGATTTACTGGAAAAGGAAGGTGGAAAGCTTGCAAGAAGATTATCAGGAGGAGGAGCGGTATTCCACGACTTGGGAAATCTTAACTTTACCTTTCTTGTAAACCGTAAAAACTATGATTTAACCAGACAGGTTAAAGTAATCCAGAAAGCTGTGCTTAAAGCCGGGATAAACTGTGAAATGACCGGAAGAAATGATATAACTGTGGATGGAAAGAAATTTTCAGGTAACGCTTTTTGTTTCAGAAAGTCAAATGCTTACCACCACGGAACAATACTTGTTTCAGTAGATATGAGCAAATTATCAAGATATCTTCAGGTTTCAGATGAAAAATTAAAATCAAAGGGAGTTAAATCGGTGCAGTCAAGAGTTGTAAATCTTTCAGAACTAAACCCTGATTTAACCATAGAAAAAATGATCCAGTATATGTCAGAATCCTTTGAAGAAGAGTACGGAAAAGCCGAAGAAATAATTTACGGGACAGAATCCATGGATCATAAGATACTTGAGGATTTATACAAAAAGTATTCTTCCTGGGAATGGAGATACGGAGAGACACCGAAATTTGATATTGAGCTTTCTCAGCGGTTCCAATGGGGTGGAGTGGATATAGGCTTACAGCTTGAAAAAGGAATTATTAAAAAAGCATCAATCTATTCTGATGCTATGGATGAACAGTTCATTGAGAGTCTTCCTGCAGTATTTGAAGGCTGCCTTTTTAAATCTGACTGCATTGCTGATAAAATAAGAAAAACTCCTGTTGAAGATCATAGAAAAGAAATGATTTATGATATTGCCCAGTGGATACATGAAAAAGGATTCTAGACTTATATGTCTGGAATCCTTTTTCATCTTTATATAAAAATATTATTTGAAAATGTTATTTATAAGTAGTTCTCTGTTTCAAAAGTAGTGCACGGTTAGAACAGTTGCCGCAAAATCATAAATAAATCCTAATAAATATACTTGTATTTTTCAACAGCTCTGGCCATAGCTATAATATTTTCAGCCTTACAATAAGAGGGGACACTGTTTGAATCTGAAATAATGAATGCTCCCCCAGGTCCAAGCTGCCTGATCCTTTCTTTTACTTCATTATATACTTCTTCCTCAGTACCTCTTGAGAGTGTATAATCTATATCTATGTTACCTATTAGGCACAAATCCTTGCCATAATTCGCTTTAAGGAAATCCAAATCCATAGCGCCCGGTTCCAGAGGATGAATACCATCCATTCCTAACTCCATAAGTTTCGGAAGCATGGGCAAAAGATTTCCGTCACTGTGAAATACCCACGGCTTTGAAATAGCACTTGCTGCTATTTTCATATTAGGTATAAAAAATTCTTCCAGAGTTTTAAGCGAAAACATTGGAGATGTTTTAAATGCTATATCATCAAAACACCAGAAGAAATCGAAATCAAGTTCGCAAAGATTTCTGGTTACCCTACTGCTCCATGTGCAGTAAGTGTTAAGCACATCATAGACTAATTCCGGTTCATCAAAAAGAGCATAGGAAAAACCCTCCATGCCCATACTTAATAAAGTAGGAGAAGCACCTAACCTTATCCTGGCATATACCGCTACTTCTCTTCCGGATCTTATTTGATCAATAATATTCTTAATATTCCTATAAAGGTTATCATCATCAGGATCAGGAAGTTTAATCTTATTCAGTGCTTCCCGTGTAGTTAACAGGCCATCCCTTATTTCTGACCGTCCTCCTCTGATTTCAGCATTTACAAAAAGAGGAGGGAGTATTTGAATACCTACTGCATCAAGATTAAGAAAATCTGCCACTTCCGGATAAACTGTCAATACAGGGTTAACTTCTGTAGGTTTCCCTATTTGTCCTGTATAACCCCAGGAGTTAATACCATCTACCGTCTCAACTTCAATTCTTTTTTGGATTATTCTCTCCTGAATATCCTTATCCATACAATTGTACATATAGGGAACCGCATCGGGGATTCCTTTTTTTAAAGCACACAGGACTCTTTCCCTGGAATTCATATCCGTCACCTCTTAAAGGATTTTAACGCATTTACATTATTCCTCGTTTATATAATCATTTATATAAATTCATAATATATATAAAATTTCCTGTCCCTGTCTATTTTTATATTTTATTGCCGGTTTTCCAAAAGCTATCGCAGCTCGTATGATATTTAATTATAATAAATTACTTATTTATAATACTTTACTCAAAAAGGCTTTTGTTCTCTCATTCTTGGGACTACTAAACAATTCCCTTGGTTCTGCCTGCTCAACAATAACTCCTTCATCCATAAAAAGCACACGGGTGCCTACTTCTCTGGCGAAACCCATTTCATGGGTTACAACAACCATGGTAATACCATCCATGGCAAGCTGCTTCATAACTTCCAGGACTTCCCCTACCATCTCGGGGTCAAGAGCAGATGTAGGCTCATCAAACAGCATAATATCTGGTTCCATTGCAAGTGCCCTTGCTATGGCAATACGCTGTTTCTGCCCACCGGATAATTGATTTGGATAAGCCTGAGCTTTTTCAGCCAATCCCACTCGTTTCAGTAATTTCATTGCAATATCCACAGCTTGTTCTTTTGTCTTATTTTTTACCTTCATTGGAGCAAGGGTAATATTATCCAATACATTCAAATGAGGGAACAGATTAAATTGCTGAAATACCATTCCTATCTTTTGTCTTATTTTATTTATATCGCTATTCTTATCGGTTATGGAAACCCCTTCAATGAATATTTCACCTTTGGTAGGTTGTTCAAGAAGGTTGATGCATCTTAAGAAAGTACTTTTCCCTGAGCCACTTGGACCTATAACGACAACTACTTCTCCTTTTTTAATATGTTCATTAATTCCTCGTAAAACTTCAAGAGTACCAAAACTTTTATGCAAATCTTTAATGACTATCACCCTGCCTCAACCTCCTTTCCAGTTTACTGAGCAATTTCGAAAGCATAGTTGTAATAATCAGGTATATTAAAGCAACCGTTAATAATGGCATATACGGATCAAAAGTTCTGCTTCTTATAACATCTCCGCCTTTGGTTAAATCTTCGATGGCAATATATCCTGCAATAGCTGTTTCCTTAAGCAATACTATAAACTCATTTACCAATGCAGGTAAAATATTCTTGATAGCCTGAGGAAGAATGATATATCTCATTGTAGCACCATAAGACAATCCCAGGGACCTTCCGGCCTCCATCTGTCCCTTATCAACAGCCAATATGCCTGCACGAAAGATTTCAGCAACATAAGCTCCGCTATTCACGCCGAAAGCAATCACTGCAACAATAATTTTTGATATATCTACACTTCCGAAAATAATATAGTAAATAATAAGCAATTGTACTACAGCAGGTGTTCCTCTAATAATGTCAACATATACTGTAGAAATAATGTTAAACAACTTATACTTTGATAGTTTTCCAAGGGCTAATACAAAACCTATTATTATACCTAAAATTATTGCAAAAAAGGTAATCTGGATAGTAGTGATCAGTCCATTAATGATAAACATATATCTGTTTTCACTAATGAAATTTAATTCAAATGCTTCTTTAAACCCTTGCAAAAAGCCATTTGATGCAAAAAAGTTATAAATGAATAATTGCATTTATTCACATCCTCACATAAATTAAGGCTAGCAATGGGAATTATTTACCGCCAATTACTAGCCTTAAAGTTTAAAACCAGAAATCTTATTCCCCAATATATTGAACCACTAATTCATCATATTTTCCGCTATCTTTCAAATCTTTTATAACTTTATTAATCTTATTAAGAAACTCTGTGTCATTTTTCCTTACAGCAATTGCATACTCTTCTTCTGTAAGATCTTCATCCAGAATCATCAAATCATCATTCTTACTTACAAAAACCTGTGCAGGGCTGGCATCGATAACAACTGCATCAAGCTTCCCATTTTTAAGATCCATTACGGCGTCAATTCCCTTTTTAAAACGGCTTATCTGAACATTTTCAATAGCTGATGCTTCTAAATCTCCAGTTGTACCTTCCTGTACACCGATTTTCTTTCCTTTCAAATCATCTTTTCCTTTTATGGTTGTGTTATCTTTTCTAACAATAATTTTTTGCGAAGCAGTATAGTATGATTCAGAAAAGTCTGCGTTTTTAAGTCTGTCTTCTGTTACGCTCATCCCTGCTGCAATAAAATCAATTTTTCCGGATTTTAATGCATTTAATAAAGAGTCGAAAGCCATATCTTCTATTTTAAGTTCTACTCCTAATTCTTTTGCAATTTCTTTTGCCAAAGCTACATCAAAGCCATCAACTTCGCCTTTGTCATTTCTATATTCAAAAGGTGGAAATTCTGCATTTGTACCCATTACAACCACGTTTTTCTTTTGAATCTTTGCCAAAGTATCAACTTTGCCACAACCTACAATAGCTGCTCCGATAGCAACTACTATCAATAATACTAAAATTCTTTTTAATAGACCAATTTTCATATTAAGTAGACCTCCTCATATTCAAGTAGAAAATCTTTTTTACACGTTAGCTATTATATTTCATATCATTTTAGAATTCAATAATTATGTAAACATTTCTTTGTCAAGGAAATATGCCAAATATTTTTGAGTTCTAATATGATATTAATATAATGCTATAATATTATTTATTATAATTCAACTTAAATATGACATAATTATAACATAAGTCTGCATAAATATAAACTCTTTTCAGGTCACATATGTGTTTATTTTATGATAATGTCACCTTGTTAATTATTTTGATAAAATGTCACTATGAAGGGCAAGGTGTATTATCTAATGTCACAAGAGCAGCTTAAAAGGTATACTGTCATTGAGAAAACAC
>DULL01000026.1 GCA_012840395.1 Clostridiaceae bacterium
GATTTCACAATTACTTCAGGAGATAAAGTAATATCCGATTTAGGCGGAGGAACCGCGACAATAAGCATTCCATATACTCCTAAGGCGGGAGAGGACCTGAATGCAATTGTAATATACCATATAACCGGTGAAGGCGAGCTGGTATTAATAACTGACTGTATATATGATGCGGAAACAGGCGCATTGACCTTTAAACTAAGCCATTTCTCCAGGTATGCGGTAGGGTATAACAAGGTAGAGTTCACAGACACAGAAGGAAGCTGGGCAAAAGATTATATAACCTACCTGTCTGCAAGGAATATAATAAACGGAGATGGTACAGGAAGGTACCTGCCAGGCAACAACATAACCAGGGCGGAATTCACCAAGATACTGGCAGGGATAGCAGGAATAGACCCGGCTAGTTATAGGACATCAGCCTTCCAGGATATGGATGAAAATGCCTGGTATGCGCCATATGTAGCCTGGGCAACGGAGAATGGCATAGTGAAAGGATATGGCAACGGCTTGTTTGGACCTGACGATTATATATCAAGAGAGCAGATAGCATTAATGATAAGCAGGTTTGCGTCAGTACAAAACTATACACTGCCCGAGGCAGTAGAAGCAATTGAATTTGCGGACAGTGACAAGATAAGCTCCTATGCAAGGGAAGCAGTGGAGAAGGTACAGAGGGCAGGCATAATAAACGGCAGGCCGTCAGGAGACCGGATAGTATTTGCGTCATCGGACAATGCAGACCGCGCTGAAGCAGCAAAGATGCTGGCTGTTCTTATGAAAAGCATGATGAAGTAAATTCAACCTGAACAAGATTCATCAAACCATTTATTGCATAAATAACGCATGTACAGATCTGTGAGAGCCTGGGGCCGCAAGGCCCCGGCTACTCGACTTATATTTAAAAGCTCCCGGTGCTTTCTTCCTAATCAAGGTTCAGTCTTTTCTTTAAAATCAGATTGGTTATAGTAAAGTTTACCGATGCGAATATAGTTAATAGCAGGCTAAAGGATAATAATAGAGTTTTTATGTCCTGTGGCGTAGGTACAGATAATGAGAAAAAGGAGGCAAACAGTGTATTTCTAAAAAGGAGAATAAACAAAGCACTTATTCCTTGAAAAACAAAATAAAGGGCGCAATACATTCCGAAGGAAATAATTAGTTTATGGCTTTCAAAAAGTTGTCCCAGGGATATGGCAGAGTATATCATACTTATATTAGCTGCTACCCATATTAATATTAGAAGAGGTATTAAAATAACTGTGCCGTAGCCGAGGAAATCTTTAAGAGCATTCAGTATTTGAAATATTTGCTCTATTATACCTTTATCGTGAATCAATATTAGAATGGAACAAAAAGTTGTAAGAAAGCTTGAAAATACCCAGATCATGGAAACGAGCAGCTTACTTACAATATGCATCCATGTTTTTACAGGCAGTGTAAACATTAAATATCCTTCTTCGCCCAATAGATTCCTATAAAATCTTTGCACAGTTATAACCAATGTCATAACAAAAGTACCTATGATAAGTGCTATATAAATCATAACACTGAAAGCGCTTAACATTTCATGTGCATTTATACTGACACTGACTGACGTATCTGATGTGTTAACTTGCATCATAGGGTTAAGAAACCTGTTGATAAATGCAAATATTAATAAAGCTAAGTATAAGGGCAAAAACAACCTTGAAGTTGCTTTGATTTCATGTTTTAATAGTTTTTTTAACATTTGAATACCTCCCTGAATAAAGAGTCAACAGATTTTCCATGTTCTTCGCGTATTTCGTCAACAGTTTTATAAAGGATAATTTTTCCTTCTTTAAGGAATATTACATCATCCAGAATTTTCTCAATATCGTATATCAGATGTGTGGATAAAATAATCGTTGAATTCTCACTATAATTCCTGATAATAGTATCAAGGATATAATCCCTCGCTGCAGGATCAACGCCTCCAATGGGCTCATCCAGTAAATAAAGCTGTGCTTCACGGCTCATGACCAAAATAAGCTGCACCTTTTCTTTTGTTCCCTTGGATAAGGTTTTAAGTCTGCCTTTTGGACTTATGTTAAGAGTTTTCAACATGTCGTAGGCCTTTTCAGTATTAAAGTCGGCGTAAAAATCTGAAAAAAATTCTATAATATCAGATACTCTCATCCAGTCATTTAAATAGTTTTTTTCCGGGAGATAAGAGACTATTTTTTTAGTTTCAACGCCGGGTTTATTGCCTCTTATCAGTATTTCACCACTAGTGGGAGTAAGAAGGTCATTACATAATTTGATAAATGTAGTTTTACCGCTTGCGTTAGGACCTAAAAGTCCAACAATTCTACCGCTGGGAATAGAAAGGGTAACGTTATCCAAAGCTACTTTTGGTCCAAAATTTTTGGTTAGGTTTCTGCATTCCAATAAGGTATTTGTCATTTCTCTAATTCCTCCTTTACAATTGCTAAAATAGATAATATTTCTTCATAGTCTAATCCTAATTCTGTCATTTTTGATAAAAAAACCTGCGCATGCTCCTTGGCCAGTCTGTTTTTTGTTTGGTTAACCACATTTACATCATCAGTTACGAATCTTCCGCTTGTACGGCTTGTATACAACAGTCCGTTTTCTTCAAGCATTGCAAGAGCTCTCTGCATCGTGTTGGGATTTACAGAAGCCTCCTGTGCGAGGTCTCGAACTGATGGCAATTTTGAGCCAAGGGGATAGATACCTGAACATATTTTTATCTCTATCTGCTCAATTAACTGTGCGTAGATTGGCCTGTCAGATTTTAAATCCCAAGGCATTTAACAACCTCCCTGTATAAAAAAAATTGTATTATTGTATTAATAACTTAATACAATAATACAAGAGAATTTATTTTTTGTCAATAGCGAAGTTGCAAATTATTAGCTGGAGAGTATGGGAGTTAAACTATACACTTGAATATAATATTTTGAACAGTTAAACTATTAAATATAATACATATAGAAAAATTGAATATAGCATAATAATTGAACAAAGAAGGAGTTCTCATGAAACGGTATAAAATTACAATACTTGGTGACATTATGTCAGAACCTTCCCTGTTGCAGCAGGCAAAAACTGAAACCGGTTATGATTACCATTTTGTTTTTCAGCCACTGAAAGGGCTGCTTTCCGAAGCGGACTATGTCATTGGCAATCTGGAAACCCCGTTTGCCGGTGAAGAAGCAGGCTATACAAACAGCCTTGTTTCATTTAATACCCCGGATGCTTTGGCTGAAGCCATGAAGGATGCAGGTCTGGACATGGTAACTACTGCAAACAATCACTGCCTTGACCGTGGATTTGAAGGTCTGGAACGTACATTGACTACACTGGATAGAATCGGTCTTGCCCATACCGGTACGTATGCGAAAAGCGGTACAAAGGATAGAATCCATTATTTCACCCTAGGTAACACCACTCTGGCTGCAATTTCCTATACATACGGCACCAATTACGCCATCAATGGTGTTGCACCGGATGGTGAACAGGAAAATTGTATAAACTATCTGCGACACTACAATGCTCCTGGCATGTCAGCACCGTTGCCGGAAACCTTTCTGGCTACCCGAAAGCTGGTGGAAGAGTTTGCCGGAAGAACACTTAACTGGGAGGAAACACTTCGCTTAAAGCTCGCTATGAAGGTTCCTGTTCCTTATGCAGACGATATTTTTGATCCGGAGGATTCTGCTATATATTTAGAAAAAGTCGAAGCAGACTACCGTGAAGCACGTAATCATGCAGATCTTGTATTTTTCTTTCCGCATATCGGCGGCCAATTTAACACTAAACCAGGGCGTTTTTCAGTTTATATTATCGATTGGTGCAGAAAACTAGGTTTTGACGGAATCTTTGCTGCCCATTCCCACACCACGCAGAAGGCAGAGATACAAAACAATGTTCCCTGCTTTTATTGTCTCGGTAATGTTAGCATGTCTCCATGTTCAATCTATTCAGTTGCAGAAACCTTGCCCCAGTATGGACTTGCCGCCCATGTGTATGTAGAGAATAAACAGCTTGTAAAAACCACTTTTTCCATATTAAAAATTGTGGAGGATACCCATACACCATTGACAGTAGTTCCTGTGGACGAACTTTATGCAACACTGACAGACGGGACTGAGAAGGCAACCCTTATAGCTGAGGTCAGTGCTGTATATGAACGCGTTACCGGACGCAAAGCCGGACAGAATGTTATCTGCAGAGAATACGACTTATAACTGCTATGACTTTTTACTGCAGAGAAAGAGATATTAAGAAGGAGACACATATGACATTAAAAGAAAGAGCCATAGAAATAAGCAAAATATTTGATAAATTATACCCGGAAGCAGGCTGTACCCTGAATTATGAAGATCCCATTCAGCTTTTAATATCTACTCAGCTGGCTGCCCAGTGCACAGATGAAAGGGTTAATATTGTAACCGCAACTTTATTCAAAAAATATAAAGACGTATATGATTTTGCAAAAGCCGATGTAAATGAGCTTGAGGAAGATATAAAATCAACCGGATTTTATCGGAATAAAGCCAGGAATATTATTGCATGCTGCAATATGATAATAGATAAATTTGGTGGCAAGATACCTCAGAATATGGAGGAAATGCTTAAGCTACCCGGAGTGGGAAGGAAAACAGCCAATGTGGTTTTGGGAAATGTGTTCGGTATTCCGGGAGTTATAGTAGATACTCATGCAAAAAGATTGTCCAACAGAATAGGATTATCAAAAAATGCTCAACCGGAAAAAATAGAGTTTGATCTTATGGATATTTTACCTAAGGAAATCTGGACCAAATTCTCCAATCAACTTGTTTACCATGGAAGGGCGGTGTGTAACGCCAGAACCCCAAAATGCAGCCGTTGTGCCATTAATTATTTATGTGATTACTATACCAATAATAATACTAATATGTAATAAGTCTTAACATTACTATGTATTAACATTCTCAGCAAACTTTAATATATTAATTTATTATAAATTTGAAATAAAAGTATTAATAATTCTTAATATTTGAGTATTTGTAAGTTTTAAAGTATTTGACTATACTCCGGAATATTTCGTAATTTTTTTTAATTTATCCAGGGGAGCAAAGTAGCTGATTCTGTACATTAGATCATCTTTTATAAACAAATGGTAGTGTCAAAAGAGTTATGAAAACAACGATTTGAGATTACAAAAGTGTAACAAATTGGTAAGTTGATCCTTGACAGCAGAATAAAGTGGAGAAAAAGGGAGAAAGTTTTGAGGGAGCACACCTCA
>DULL01000027.1 GCA_012840395.1 Clostridiaceae bacterium
TAATAAATTTATATGATCTGAAACCCTGGATTTTTTCCAGTTTTCAGGGGGGATACGAAAGTAACTGGCGCAAGCCAGTGAAATAAAGGTTTTAGGTCAAAATTCAAATAGAATTTTTGACACTACGTTTATAAAAAAAGGAGGATCATTTATGAAAAAAACACTCGTATTAATGAGTCTGTTGTTGGTAGCTGCTTTGTTGCTTTCACTTGCAGGCTGTACTTCCTCATCCTCTGGTACTACAGATAAACAACCCACTCAGACGAGCACACCAGGCACATCCGAATCCTCGGATAATGCTCCCATTGAAACAAAAGATAAGAAGATAGTTATAGGGTGCAGTCTTGTATCGAAAGATAACCAGTGGTGGGCAAACGTAGGAAAGAATATGGAAGAGTATGGCCTTTCTCAGGGTTACGAAATGATTATACTTTGGGCTAACGCTGACCAGGAAAAACAGATTAAAGATGTTGAAGACCTCGTGCAATGAAAAGTTGACATAATCCTGTTAGGTCCTGTTCAGGTATCAGGTAGTAAAGTAGCCGTTGACACAGCACACGCTGCAGGAATACCTGTTATTACAGTTGCCCGTGAATCAGAATCTGAAAATGTTACAGCAGGTATTGTTTTCGATGAAAAACAGTTCGGTATCAACCAGGCAAAACAGATTATGGAAGATTTCCCCAACGGTGCAAATGTTGTATATCTATACGGTCCGGTGGGCGCAGCTCATGCAGATATACAGTATAACCAGGGAGTAGTACCCACTTTTGCAGCAGATCCCAAATACAAGATTTTGCATAAATTCGAGTCAAAAACTGATACAGCAGCTGACGGTCTTGCAAACACAGAAGATGCTCTTACAAAATTTGATAATATTGATGCAATTGCATGTACTAATGACGACCTTGCATTAGGTGCCATCCGTGCTCTTGAGGCTGCCGGACGTCTTGACAAGGTAAAAGTATATGGAAATTCAGGTTTAACATCAGGTATGCAGGCAATAGTTGACGGGAAGATGTTTTTCACAAACCTGAAGAGCCAGCCGCTCATTGCTGTTGAGGCAGTAAAATTAGGAATAAAAGTATTAAACGGCGAGCCCTATGAAAAGAAAAATTTCCTCGATCCTATTTCAGTAAATCCCAACAACGTATTAACTGTCAGAGATGCTGTGTTTGGTGGAACTCTTGAGAATCCTTCCACATTCCAGCCCAAGAAATAATAAAAAATAAATAGAACTAATAGTGAATAAAGTACATGTTTTTATAAACATGTACTTTATTCCGGGAAGGACAAAAAAATGGTGTATTTTGTTTTAACAGCCCTGATGTTTTCAGTATTTGAGGTAACATCCAAGAACCTTGAAATATCTCCTTACAGTTTAACAGCCTTGAGGTTTTTTATTGGAGGAATAACAATTCTTCCATTTTCTTTAGTTCAGTATAGTAAGAGCATCAGCAAAATCAATCTGAAAGGTTTTGTAAAGATATGGATGCTTGGATTGCTGTTAATGTCAAGTTGTATATTACTGCAAATTGCTCTTGTTAACACCACGGTATCTTTATGCGTTTTCATTTATTGTTTAAACGCTGTATTTGGAACTTTCACGGGATGGATAATATTAAAGCAGCGTCCTCCTAAGAGTATATGGATAACTTGTATTATATCTCTGATAGGATTAGTAATTTTAATTGAACCTTTTAAGTTCGGTATAAATATATATGCTGTAGCAGCACTTGCTTCAAGTATATTATTTTCATTATTCAATACTTTAATGTTTAAAGCCCGGGGAATATATGGTAACCTTATAACAACTTCTATCAGCTTTTTAACCGGTGCAGCTACTCTTGGAATAATTCTTTTTCTAACAGGTGAAAGCCTGGTTGCAGGTGTTAACGGATCGAATATATTTAGGATTCTTTTTATAGGAATAATATGTTCAGGAACTGTCTACCTGGCATATTACAAAACCATGGAAGTTACTTCTGTAAGCCTGGCCAGTACTGTTTTTTTGATTAAGCCTGTAATTGCCACGCTTCTTTCTGTTGTTTTTCTGAAAGAAAAACTGACAGGGGCATTTTATGCAGGTTCTGTTCTGATTTTTATTGGTGTTTCCATTACTATTGCCTCTAAATTAATACAAAACAGAAAAGTACAACAAATCCAACAAAATAGAAACCATAACGAAAGCAAAATACAATCATAACATAAATGAATAATAACACATTTTTTACAATAACGTAATCAAATAGTGGACATGACTATCACTTTGTGTTATAATTTCCATGAAAGATGAAATAATAACCAAGTATATTTGGCAGAATAAAAATATATTATAAATAGGAGGTACATAGTATGGAATTTAAAGTATTTCAAAAAGAAATCGAATTACAATCAAGAGGTTGGATTCCAACTTTTCATGACGTTACAAAGGAAGTAGTTGAAATTGTAAAGGCTTCTGGAATAAAAAATGGTACAGTAAGTATTGTATCCCATCATACTACATGTTCGGTCATGGTTCAGGAATGCTCCCATGATCTTGATACCTTTGATCTTGAATATCTGCAGCATGACCTTCTTGACATTATGCGTAAATTGATTCCTGATTATACAGAAGAAGGTCAGTATCGTCATCCTGGTCCAATTCATGCACAGTTTGCCCGTAATGTTGGTGAACCCGGCAACTATACCAGCATGAATACTGATGCTCATCTGCGTTCTGTTTTCTTTGGACGTAGCGAGACAATGACCATAAAAGATGGTAAATTAGATGGTGGCGAATTTGCACACATTTACTTCATAGACTGGGACCATGTACGTGCACGTCGCAGACAGGTAAATGTTACTGTTATGGGAACTACAGAAGATGTTGGAGATCGTAAATGGAACAACGGTGAAGTAGTTAATACTTTGCGTAAATTCACTGAAGAAGAGACAGCTTATGATCCCCGCTTTGATTTGCAACTCAAGAGATAAGAAATTTTAATATTTAATTAAAAATGCACTGTTAACACAAATAATTTAAAATAATATAAAAATTATAAATTAAAACAGAAGGGTTTCCAGATCTTTACCAAGGGCTGAAATAATTCCTGATGAGGTTTAAGATACTGGAAATCCTGTTTTTTTATATATTGTTATCCAAATATCTTCGATTTGACCAATTTATTCAAATATTGACAAAATACTGTATACAATATAAAATTTAGCTATATGTACATATTGAATAAAATTAAGCTTAGATTATATGTAAATCATAGAAATTAATATGATAGTGAACTTTTTTTGTAAAACTGTTCACATTATTTGTAAAGTTTTAAGCATGAGGATATTGTATGTATGAACAAGCAAAAGACTGTTGAAGCCATATTATTAAAAATTTCTGTCGTTCAGGACGAATTGCACAAACTTCTCAACAAAGAAAATATCTGTTCGGAAAAGGTTATAGGTAAGAGTCATGCTCTTGATAATCTTATTGTCCAATATTATAATTATATAAAGAAAACTAATGACAAAATTCGATAAAATTTTCAAAAATCTCGTATTTTACGACAATATTATACTTTCTTTAAATTTGTGTAAGGCCTTAACACAGATTTAGCTATTAACTAAAGTGAGGTAAATATATGTTTAATATTTGGCAGCTTTTTTCCCTTATACTATTAGGAAGTGTGCAGCTTGCATTACAAAGTGCAATTATACTTGTTCTCTTTAAGAAAGAATTTAACATAAGAAAAGTAATAATTTATGCTATTACATTTACTATTCTACATCAAATACCAATATCTTTTTTCCCAATTAACAACACAGCGGTAAGTCTGGTTTTTTATATTATCATAAGTATATTCAGCATAAAGTTTATATTAGAATTCAATTATATAAGTAGTTTTTTTGCAGCTGCTCTTCTTTTTATAACTACAGCAATTATGGAATATGTGGGCATGGCTATCTTTAAGATCTCATTTGGTAATTACTTTGATAGTTTAGAATGGTCAAAGTCATTTTTTACCGCAATAATTATGAGAGCATTAGGATTAATGCTATTTTTAATGACATTTCTTATTATATATTACTTTAGAATTCAGTTAAGAGTTCCTGAGAACATGGACAAAAAAAGAATTATAGTTATAGTTATTAGTTTGTTAATGACTCTACTAATGGTGATTCCAAATATTTCATTCTTTTTACATGTTATTCCTACCGTACCTACTTCAATTTATATTTTTAATGCAGTATCTTTACTTTTCTTTTTGTTATTCAATAGTTATAGTTCAATAAAATTAAGTGAGCTTGATGCTAAATCCCAACAAATAGAGTTTCAAAAATTATACATAAATACATTAAATGATACTATAAACGAACTTAGGGGATTTAAACATGATTTTAACAATATAATACAGGTAATTGATGGATACTTGCGATTAAATAATATAGAAGGGTTGAAAAAATACCATAAACAGATTCTGGGAGAGATAAGGAAAATAAATAATACAATGCCTTTAAACTCATACTTAGTTAATTTTCCACCTCTTTATGGTCTTCTTTTGTCTAAGATGTCTTATTCAGAGGTAAAAGACATAGCATTTAATATTAGTATATTATCTGAAATAGATATTAAAAATGTTAAAACACTGGATTTTTGTAAGATTATAGGTATATTATTAGATAATGCTTTTGAAGCTGCATCTGCGTGTGAGGAAAAAATAGTGGAATTTTCGATCTTTAGAAATAGTAATAATAATTTAACCCTTCAGATAAGTAATTCCTGCGCTGAATACGTAGATATCAATAAAATATTCGAATCAGGTTTTACTACTAAAAAAGATCATTCAGGCTTTGGTTTATTTGAAGTTAAGAAAATATTAAAAAAGTATAATAATGTTTATTTAGAAACTTCAGCAACTGATAATTATTTTACACAGAAATTAACAATATCATAGCTAAAAGGGTATTATCCCTACCCAGATAATACCCTTTTAGTGAAGGACTGTTTAAAAAGATTGCTTAATCTTCTTTAATTAAGGACTTTGGTGCTTCGGGCTGGTAAATGAAAAATGGAATGCATGCATGTGCGGTGGCAGTAGCTAATAAAACAGCTAAAGTTGATGCTACTGCTACTACTATGCGTATAACTTTCTTCATACTCAAATGCCTCCTTTCTTTTGTGATTTATTTATGTATTGGTTATTTAAGAGCCATGTTGACATTTTAATGCTTTATAACCTATTGGATGAAGCAGAAACATAACGGGTATGGTTGAAAGTATGATGACATTATAGAGCAATCTGTCCGAGTGCCATGCTATTAAAGCAATGGAATAGACAATAACAGTAGCTAATATTGATAAAAATTTAAGCCTTGATTTTAATTTTTTACTCCGGAAAGGTTTTTGTACTGTGTCGCCAGGAGCGTATTTAACAAGAATAATGATGTTTAATATAAAAAGGAAAATGGCGGGCAGGAAACTATCCGACCATAAATACTTTGAAATAAGCATTACCGATGTCAAGACGGTAACATATGTAATCAAACACTGAGCACGGGTATGGGCATGAGCTCCTCCGGCAAATGTTCTTAAAATACCATATACTAAAAATGAAGTCAATATGTACTTAAAGTATCCGGAAATAATTGCTACGGAGAAGATTATTAGGATGATTAACGTTTCATATATAAAAATATTAATACCATAATTTATAATTTCAGCTTTTTCTTCTGATACATCCGAATTGCGCTTTATTAATTCGGTGATTTTACTGCTTATGTTATCTATAAACATAAACACACCTCAAATCTTAGAGTTAAAATGTTTACATATTTTACATACATAATTATACATATTTTTAGAAAAAAATTCAATAGTTTTACAATTTTGATAGTTTAATTATATTAATTATAAAAATTTCCTGTTATTTTGTCAATTGTTTGTCAAAATAATCATTTCCTTAATTTTATCTGAGTTTCTTTGAATTTACAAGGTAAGAAAGAATAATAATCATTATTTAGAATAATATGGTTTGCATAATAGTGATATTAAGCGTATTATATACATTGTGGGTTAAAATATTATGACTTTAAGAAGTTATAGAATTAAATAAAATAAAAGAGTTAAGTAAAATAAAAGAGCAGAGATAAAGTACAAATATAGAAAATTATAAGGGGTATTAATGAGGTCTATTATTGGAGCAACAATGAAGTCTAATATATTGGCAAATCCATTCAGGCTTAAGCAGGAAGGCATATTCACAGATAAGATGATTGCCAGCTTGCTTATTCCTATTCTGATAGAAGAAATTATGATAGCGGTAATTACCATTGCTGATACGGCCATGGTGGCATCAGTTGGGGAAACGGCAGTAGCAGGTATTTCACTTGTCGCAACCGTAAATAACCTTATAAAACAGATGTTGGTAGCACTTGCAACAGGATGCGGTGTTGTTATTGCTCAGTACATAGGTAAAAAAGACCTTACCGAAGCAGGCAATGCCATGAAAACAGGGCTTTACAGCATACTTTTTTTATCATTTTCAGTAAGCCTGGTATCTTTTATTTTTAAAAGATCTTTTCTATCGGCTATGTTTGGACATGTTGAAGAAGATGTTTTTAAAAATGCCCTTTTGTATTTTTCCTTATCCCTGGTTTCATATCCTTTTTTGGCTATTTACCACGTTGGCGCAGCTTCATTCAGGGCAATGGGTAATAGCCGGATTCCTATGTTCTGTTCCTTTATGATGATGGGAATGGACCTCTTAATAAAAGCCATATTGATATATGGATTTAAAATAGGTGTTGCAGGGGCAGGTATTTCCACCATTACGGCAACAGCTTTTGTGTCTGGAATTATGCTGTTATTCATGACTTCATATAAAAATACTGTAAGAATAAAAGATATTATAAAAATCAATGTTGATTTCCCGATGATTAAGAGAATTCTGGGAATAGGCATCCCAAATAGTATTGAAAAAGGATTTTTTCAGTTTGGTCTCCTGATTTTACAAAGACTTACTGCAAGTTTCGGAACAGCTGCTCTTGCAGCTAATGCAATTGCCAAAAGTCTGACTCCTATATCATACACCCTCGGGGCTACCTTTTCACTTGGTATAATTAACATTGTAGGACAGTGCATGGGTGCTAAAAAAACAGAGCAGGCAGTTATGTATACAAAGCATATGTTGAAAATTAATTATATTTTAGGCTTTATTGTTAATGCCTGCTGCATAATATTTGCTCCAGCTATTCTAAAGGGATACAACCTTTCAGAGGAAGCCTATAAACTTTCCTATATCGTATTTTCCATGTATTGCACAGGATCTATGATTATATATCCCCTGAGTACCGTTCTTCCTTTTGCTTTAAGAGGCGCAGGGGACACCAAATTTACCATGATGGTTTCCACTATATCAATGTTTGGCGCAAGGATAGGTCTTGCCTATGTTTTTGCCAGAGGAATGGGCATGGGCCTTATTGGTGTATGGCTTTCCATGGTGACAGAATGGATTGCAAAAGGTATTGTATTTCTGCTCAGGTTTAATGGCGGGAAATGGAAAGAAATCAAGGTTGTTTAGACGCTTTTCTGCATTTAAATCTCCATAAGTGGAATAATAATTTCCGATAATTATTTTTATAATTTGCTATATGAAGGAGAATTTATATGCAGAGAATGGAGACTATGGATGGTAATCAGGCTGCAGCTTATGCATCATATGCACTAACGGAAGTGGCAGCCATATTTCCAATAACACCGTCAACACCAATGGCAGAAGGGATAGACGAATGGTCAGCCCATGGAATGAAAAATATATTTGGGCAACGGGTAAAGGTAATTGAGATGCAGTCGGAAGCAGGAGCAGCGGCTGCAATGAGAGGTTCTCTTCAGTCAGGTGCCTTAGCTTCAACATATACAGCATCCCAGGGACTTCTATTGATGATCCCCAGCCTGTATAAAATGGCCGGAGAGCTTTTGCCGGGAGTTCTGCACGTCGCGGCAAGAGCTATCGCTACCCATGCGTTATCAATATATGGAGATCATCAGGATGTAATGGCATGCCGTCAGACCGGAGTAGCAATGCTTGCTTCTTCCAGTGTACAGGAAGTAATGGATCTGGGGGTTATTGCACATTTGTCGGCAATCAGGTCAAGGATTCCATTCATTCACTTTTTTGACGGGTTCAGGACTTCCCATGAATATCAAAAAATCGGTGTCATTGAATACGAGACTATAAAACAGTTTGCAGACTATAATGCTGTTGAAGAGTTCAGAAAAAGATCTCTAAATCCTGAACATCCTGTGGTAAGGGGTACTACCCAAAACCCTGATATCTATTTCCAGCAAAGAGAAAGTTCAAATCCTTTCTATAGGGCAGTACCAAATATTGTACAGGAGTATATGGATAAACTTGGAGAAATTACCGGAAGAAAATATAAGCTGTTTGATTATTATGGCCCGGATAATGCTGAATATATCATAATAGCCATGGGCTCAGCCTGCGATACTATATGTGAAACCGTTGACTATTTGAATGCAAAGGGCGAAAAAGCAGGGATGGTAAATGTTCATCTTTACAGGCCCTTTTCTGAAGCTCACCTGCTGAATGTAATTCCTGATACGGTGAAAAAAATAGCTGTACTGGACAGGACAAAAGAGCCTGGTGCACCGGGAGAGCCATTATATTTGGATGTAGTTAAGGCTTTTAAAAATCATAAAAACAGACCCCTTATAGTCGGAGGAAGATACGGGCTTTCCTCCAAAGATACCAGGCCCTCACAAATTATATCAGTATTCAACAACCTGAAAAGTGATAATCCAAAAGATGGCTTTACAATTGGTATAGTAGATGATGTTACTTTTACATCACTGCCTGAAGAGGAAATGATTAATACTGCTCCCAGGGGGACAATCAGCTGCAAATTCTGGGGCCTTGGATCAGATGGTACAATTGGAGCCAATAAGAGTGCCATCAAAATAATCGGAGATAACACAGACATGCATGTACAGGCATATTTTTCTTATGACAGCAAGAAGTCAGGAGGCACTACCATTTCTCATTTAAGGTTCGGACAAAAGCCTATCAGGTCACCCTATCTTGTATATAATGCAGATTATATTGCCTGCCATAATAAAGCTTTTGTATACCAGTATGACCTTCTAAAGGGTTTGAGGAAGGGAGGAACATTCGTACTTACATGTCCCTGGACACCAGATGAGCTGGAAGAGAAGCTTCCAGCCCCTATGAAAAGATATATAGCAGAGAACGATATAAATTTTTACATTATAGATGCTATGGCAATAGCCTCAGAGATAGGCCTTGGCAACAGGATTAACATGATCATGCAGGCAGTTTTCTTTAAACTTGCCAATGTTATTCCCTTTGAGGATGCACTGGAATACCTGAAGAACTCTGTTGAGAAGATGTATGGTAAAAAAGGGCAGGATATCGTAGATATGAATATAGCTGCTATCGATAAAGCTGTTGAGGCGTTGATAAAAGTTGAAGTACCTTCATCCTGGCTGGAAGCAAAAGATGAAGAAGGATGTATTAAGGATGAGCCTGATTTTGTGAAAAATATTCAAAAACCTATGGCCAGACATGAAGGAGATGAACTTCCTGTAAGTGCATTTAAAGGAATGGAAGACGGCACATTCCCTCTTGGCACTACTGCTTATGAAAAACGTGGCATAGCACCCATGATTCCGGAGTGGCAGATTGATAAATGCATACAATGCAACCAGTGCTCTTATATATGTCCCCACGCAACAATAAGGCCTTTTCTGCTGGATGAGGAAGAAGTAAAGCGCAAACCTGATACTTTCAAGACAAAAAAGGCTACAGGAAAAGGACTGGAACACTTACAGTATCGTATTCAGGTTTCGCCGCTGGATTGTACAGGCTGCGGGAACTGCGCGGATATCTGTCCTGCAAAAGGAAAAGCTCTTATCATGAAGCCTGCAGAGCAGGAAATAGAAATGGAATCAGAAAACTGGGAGTTTGCCATGACTCTTACTGCAAAAGATGACATAATTAGCCGTAATACAATAAAAGGCAGCCAATTTGTAAGGCCTTTGCTTGAATTTAACGGTGCATGCCCCGGATGTGGTGAAACACCTTATATTAAACTTCTTACGCAACTTTTTGGAGACAGGATGGTTATATCTAATGCCACAGGTTGTTCATCCATATGGGGTGCTTCTGCTCCATCCATAGCCTACACTACTAATGCGGAAGGCAGGGGGCCGGCATGGATAAATCCCCTGTTTGAGGATGCTGCGGAATTCGGTTACGGAATGTATCTTGGAGCAAAGCAGATAAGAGATAGGCTTGCTGAGTTAATGGAGCAGGCAATTAATTCGCCTATCGAAACAATAATTAAAGATGCTTTCAAGGAATGGCTGGATCATATGAATGACGGAGAGGGGTCAAAGAAGGCTGCCGGCAAGATACTAAAAGCACTGGAAGGATATAATTATAAAGGTAATAAGCTTATTGAAGAGATAATGGAAAAGAAAGATTACTTGGTAAAAAGTTCTTTCTGGGCCATCGGAGGTGACGGCTGGTCTTATGATATTGGTTTTGGAGGGCTTGACCATGTTTTGGCAATGGGTGACGATATAAACATATTTGTAATGGATACCGAGGTATACTCAAATACCGGAGGACAGTGCTCAAAATCTACTCATACAGCCGCTGTTGCCAAGCTGGCTGCAGCAGGGAAAAAGCTGAGGAAAAAAGACCTGGGACTAATAGCCATGAGCTATGGCTATGTTTATGTAGCCCAGATAGCTATGGGAGCAGATATGAATCAGGCCATAAAAGCTATAATTGAAGCTGAGAATTATAAAGGACCGTCCCTCATTATTGCATATTCACCTTGCATAAGTCATGGGATAAAAACAGGTATGGGGACAAGCATTATGGAAGAAAAGAAAGCAGTGGAAGCAGGATATTGGCATCTCTACAGGTATAATCCGGATTTAAGAAAGGAAGGCAAAAATCCCTTTATACTTGACTCAAAAGAACCTACCAAGGATTATAAAGAGTTCATCCATGGAGAGGTGCGTTATTCTCAGCTTATGAATGTATTTCCTGATATTGCAGGTGAAATGTTTGAGCTTTCAAGGCAGCATGCAGCTGAAAGATATAGGAAATATAAGATGTTAGCAGAACATGGCCTGTTATAGCTTCTGACATGGAAATTAAGATTGGGGAAGGCTTTTGACAGCCTTCCCTTAAAACTTTTTCTGATTTAAACTTATTTCTGGTTTGAGTCAACATATTCTTTTGCATTTCTGATTTGTACCTCATCAGGAATATTAACATTTGAAACCGGCTTCATCTTGCAAATATTTGCCCAGGCTGCTGTATCGTGCTTTTCAATTGGCATTCGATTATTTTTACTTTTGTATTTGTTTTCAGACATATAATCCTCCTGTTCCTATGTTGGTTTAATTATAAGTCAGTTTATAATCATATTATTTGTATTAGGGCTTTTTCTAAACCGGAAATTGAAAATTTCTGAAGAATGTCTATATAGCCCTTAGTGATACACTGTCAAGGAGGAATTGAGTTATATCAGCCGGGGGAGCGCCTTTGTCAGTTACTCTGATCATAAATTCTACCGTAACGCTTGTTACGTTTGATGGAACCGGTACATTTGATACTTTCTGGTGAAAATCATATCCTGTGCCGGCCAGAAAATCAGAGGTATACCGTGTCTCAATATTAATAAGATTTGTTTGGGTATTATTGCCATAATACACTCTTGCACTAAAGTCAAGTCCTTCAAAATCAGCACCAACTTGCAGGAAATTTGTAGCATAGCTTAAAACCAGGAAGCAGCCGGGATTAACTGTGACATTTTGAAATAACCTGCCGGTTTTATCTTGAATTTCCTGGGTTGGTGTTGCATTAAATGATGCACTTCCCAAACCTTCATGGGCAATAAGTGAACCACTTATTCTAATATTATTGCTCTCTCGTACCCAATCTGTAAATAATTCAAATGCTCCCAGTTCCTCAAATCCACCGTTTTTCACCAACTCCACCGGCGCACAGGGACGTGATAAGGTATTCACTTGATTGGAGGGAGTGTTGTTATTGCATTTGTGTTTTGAACCCGATTTTTTTTCCTTTTCATCTTGTTCATAATAGTTACTTGGTATAAAATCATAATCCATGTTATATTCCTCCCGAATATATAAAAATAGTTTATCACTTTACATAATATGTTGTGACTTCGGAGAAGGTTACATGACGCAAAAAAAGCAAATAAAGGTATATATCAAAACCAATTGACAGATTATATAGAATGATGTAAACTACGAGTAACAACTTGATAAATTCAAACCTCACTTAACCAAGTGGGGTAGAGGCGCGGTATTTCACAATCTTTAGATGAGTGTGAGAAACGATGAACCTATTGAGAAGGGAGTACCGCCGAAGCTTGTAATATTCTCAGTATTACTTGCTGGGCTTACAGTTAATAGCTGTAAGACTGTCTCAATAAACGGCCCGGTTTATTGAGTTGTGCTATCTCATTTGTAATGGGGAGGGATGAAATAAACTGAAAATTTGGCCTGAGACTAACTCAGGTTTTTATTTTAGAAATACTGGAATATAGGTATTGTCTTTAATACTATATGAGTTTGTAAATGAAAAAGGATTAATAAATGAATTTAAGGGGGATTCAGGTTATGTCAAAAAGGTTACTATCAGTTATCGCATTGATACTGGTGACTGTAGTGATGTTTGCAGGATGTAGCTCAGGAAGCAAATCGGGGGATACAAAATCAAAGGAAGATACTTTCAGAGTAGGTATGGAATGCGGATATCCGCCATTCAACTGGACTCAGTTGGATGATTCCAATGGTGCTGTACCAATAGAGGGCAGTTCGGAATATGCAGGTGGATATGATGTGGAAATAGCTAAAAGAATTGCCGAAGGCTTAGGGAAAAAACTGGTTGTCGTGAAAACTAAGTGGGAAGGACTTGAACCTGCATTGACATCAGGTAAAATTGATGCAATTATTGCAGGTATGTCACCAACAGAAGAACGCAAGCAGACAATTGATTTTTCAGATAACTATTACAAGTCAGATCTTGTTATGGTTGTGAAAAGGGGTAGCAAATATGAAAATGCAACTTCCATACAGGATTTCAAGGGCGCAAAAATAACTGCCCAGTTAAATACTTTCCACTATACTGTAATTGATCAGATAGAAGGTGTAAACAAGCAGGCTGCAATGAATGATTTCCCTGCCATGAGAGTGGCTCTCGAATCAGGAGTTATTGACGGATACGTATCAGAGCGTCCTGAGGGTATAAGTGCCGAAGCAGCCAACAAAAACTTTAAAATGGTTGTTTTTGACGATGGATTTGTTACATCTGATGATGATACTGCTATAGCTGTTGGATTGGTAAAAGGCAGCAAATTAAAAGATAAAATCAATGAGGTTCTGGCAGGCATATCAGAAGAAGAACGCCGGGAGATTATGAATAACGCTATTAAAAACCAGCCTGTAGCTGAATAAGGTTTATTGGGAACCCGGGTGTGTTTAATTCTTTAAATACACTCGGTTTCCTTTGTTTTTGCATTCTAGGAGGTTCGAGATGAGTTTAGAGTGGATTTATAAAATTATTGTAAAATACTGGCCAATGTTTCTCCGCGGAGCCGGTATAACGTTGTATATTTCTATAATTGGAACTGTTTTTGGCTTTATTATAGGGTTAATCGTGGGAGTAATACGTACTATTCCGGTTCCCGAACGGGGAATAAAAAGGTATATCTTAAAAACCATCAATGCTATACTGGCTGTGTATATTGAGGTTTTCCGCGGCACGCCAATGATAGTACAGGCCATGGTAATCTATTACGGCTCAGCTATGGCATTTGGTATTGATATAAACAGGTTGGTGGCTGGAATATTTATTGTATCAATAAATACAGGCGCTTACATGTCAGAAATCGTCAGAGGCGGAATTATATCTATTGATAAGGGGCAATATGAGGCAGCACAGGCCATAGGCATGAATCATGTGCAAACAATGGTTAATGTAGTACTGCCTCAGGCTATTCGCAATATTTTGCCGGCAACAGGAAATGAATTTATAATCAATATTAAAGATACTTCTGTTTTGAATGTTATTTCCGTAACAGAATTGTATTTCCAGACAAGTTCAATAGCAGGTATTAATTTTAGATTTTTCGAATCGTTTTTAGTTGCCAGCATAATTTATCTGATTATGACCTATTCAATAACAAGGATCCTGCGCTTCATTGAAAAGAAAATAGACGGATCGGAGCACTATGTTTTATGTACTAATCAGATGCAGCTAGAACCTCCTGAAAAAATGTTTAGCAAGACAAAAGACAAGCTGCAGGGCAGATAAAACCAGATGTAGGGGGAAAACATGGAAAAAATTATTGAAATTCAACATTTAAGTAAATCCTTTGGAACTCACGAAGTGCTCAAAGATATCGATTTCTCAGTTAATAAAGGAGAAGTAGTCTGCATAATTGGTTCTTCTGGTTCCGGTAAATCAACCCTTCTTCGTTGTATTAATCTGCTGGAGAAACCAAGCGGAGGAAAAATCATTTATAAGGGCAAAAATATCCTGGATGACAAGCATGATATTTATGCTTACAGAACTAAAATGGGCATGGTATTTCAACAGTTCAATTTATTTGACAATCATAATGTATTAGGTAATTGTGTTGTAGGGCAAAGAAAAGTGCTCAAACGTTCAAAGGAAGAAGCAGAAAGAATTGCTATGAATTACTTGAAGGTTGTTGGCATGGACCAATTCGTTAATGCAAAACCAAGGCAATTATCGGGAGGACAGAAACAACGTGTTGCAATAGCCAGGGCACTATCAATGGAACCAGATGTAATGTTATTTGATGAACCTACATCAGCCCTTGACCCTGAAATGGTGGGAGAAGTGCTTAAAGTAATGAAGGAACTTGCAGAAGCAGGTCTTACCATGCTGATAGTAACCCATGAAATGGAATTTGCCAAAGATGTAGCTGATCGTGTGGTGTTTATGGATAAAGGAGTTATTGAAGAAGAAGGACCTCCGGAGCAGATTTTCAATAACCCTGCCAAGGAACGTACCAGAGAGTTTCTAAAACGCACTCTTAAAGCTATTTGAAAAAATTAGAAGCACAGGGACGGTTCTGCTGCTTCCGTTAAAATGGAAGCAGCAGAACCGTATCCTTGATTCCAGTTTCTTTTGCATCAAAGCCGTCAATATCTATTTCCTCCATGTTAGTGCAAGGTATGAAAGCATCTATTTCATCATCAGAAGTGCATTTTTCCTTATATACTATAAATGGACGCATCATGTCGTGGTCTTCATGTTCAAGTATATGGCAGTGGAAGGGGTAAGTTCCCGTAAAATCCCCAAATCGTGCTGCTATTCTTGTTACAGTTCCGGGGTCCGCTCTAACGGTATCTTTCCATCCCTTTTCATTTTCATCAGGCAAAACTGGAGGACCAATAAATTTAAGTTTTTTGGTTGATATATACTCTCCCACATCAAAGGCCTGACGGTTCAAAATCTGGAACTGAACCAGATGCACATGAATGGGATGGGCACCTGCGCCTGTACTGACTATATTCCAAACCTCTACACTCCCTAATTTTGCCTTTATAGTTGCGGGATCTGTCCATGTTTTATTTTCAAGCATAAACATCAGCCTGAGATAATCATCTGTTCCCACTATAATATCTATATATCTTTGCTTTGCCCTTTTTAAAGGTAAAGGACGTATATTGTTCAGCTTTAGCGGCAGCCTGCTGTTATCCTTTACAGGAGTATCAAGGACTCTGAATTGCATGATCTCCTGTAGCGGAGTGCCAAAGGGAGGTACTGCATCATTTACAAGAGTATAGGTTTGATTTGCCAGTCCGGTAAAATCAATAATAACGTCGGCTCTTTCAGCAGGTTCACAGGACAGGCTGCTCAGTTTCACAGGTTTTTCCAGGAATCCTCCATCAGTACCTATCTGGTACCATGCCGGTAATATTTGTCCTTCCGTTCCTGCAAAGCGAAGTCTGTAATTACGTGAATTTGATCCATTCAGTATGCGGAATCTATATTTCCTTGGTTTTACATACAGATGCGGCCATACCTTTCCGTTAACAAGGGCATAGCTTCCGAAGAAGCCTGGCGTAATGGAGGGCTGAACCCCGTTTATATTCGGAGCCGGATAGGATAATGAGCCGTCATCGTTAAAATCTCTGTCCTGTATTATTAGAGGTATTTCGTACTCTCCCGAGGGAAGATTTAAGTCTTCCTCATGTTTGTCACGAATAAGGTACATACCGGCTAATCCTGCATAAACATTCAGCCTTGTAATGCCAATTGCGTGATCATGATACCAGAGAGTTGCTGCCGGTTGCCTGTTAGGATAATAATAAAGCGCAGATTTTCCGGGCGTATACCAGTCATCAGGGAATCCGTCGCTTTCAGGTCTAACATTCAATCCGTGTAGATGGACAACAGTTCTTACTTCCGGATTATGCTTTGCGCCATGGATTGTTTTGTCTATGGGCAAAAAATGTTTATCAGGAAGATTATTAATCCATCTGACATAAACTGGCTTATCTTTTTGAACCTCAATAATGGGACCAGGATAACTTTTATTATACCCCCATAATTTTGTGTCGCCCATATCGCTGTGCAGATTCTGATAAAACTCTGTCATTTCCAACTCGTAGTAAGGTTGGCCATTCTTTTTTCCTACTGGTTTAATGACTTTTGGAATTGGTAATGCATCCTTATACTTTTCAAGTACCGGAGCCATAGATAAAACCCCCTTAATTGCGCAGGATATTTGCGCATCATGTTTTCAATAACAAATAATATATTTATGTATTTAAAGGCTTTGTAGATTCAGATAAATATCAAGACATATGTTGATTTATTGTATGATAAAAGATTGATTATTGTGCTTGTCTAGCTCAGCAGACTATAAGTACTTGACCATATCTTTTGGTAGAGATAATATTTCAGAATAGATTATATCACGGAAATCAATTCCTGCTTTTTCATCTAATTCAATAGATGCAGACTCTTTTAAAGAATATGCGCTTTCTAAAAATGAATCAATATCCTCATCACTTAGGCTTTTATAGTTTTTCTTCAGAAGTATGCTTCCATTTAATATGAAAAAAAGCTTAAATCCTTGTTCTGTCGGTATTTTCAGTAAGATATCACGTGACATAAGCTTTTTATATTGCCAGATTCCGTTATTAATATAGTTTAGCCCTTGAATTATATCTCTGTATCTTGAAGCTGTTTCATATCTATATAAGGCCGAAGCTTCTTTCATTTTATTATCTAAGGTCTCAATAAGCATTTTCATATTTTTCATATTTGAAAATACTTCTATCAAGATTTTTCTATTTTCATTAAATGTATCCTGGTCCATAACTGAAGGAATAATATGGTAATCTAATTCATAGCTTCCATTTTTATGGATTATAGGGAAGATACATTTCAATAAATCGATGGTATTTGAAAGAGTATGCTTTTTCCTGAAGGGGCCGTAAGTATAATCTTCCCTGTCAGGTACAATAGATAATGAATTAAGTCTATTATAACTTTCTATTTTTAAATAAACATATCTTTCGTCATTTTTCATCTGTGAATTAAAGCCTGGTTTAATTCGTTTAATAAGTTCACACTCAAGAAGCCTGGCTTCTAAGTGCGTATCGGTAGTTATGAAATCAATGTCATCAACGAAAAACACCAGTTTTTCAACTTTTTCCCACCTGGGATTATCCGTGAAATATGTTTTTATTCTTTTCTTAAGGCATTTGCTTTTACCAATATAAATTATGTTTCCTTTAGAGTCCAACATTTTATATACTCCGGGGGAATACGGAATATTGCTGAGTTTTTCCTTTAACTTAGCTGATATTTCTATCAAAATGTTCACCTTGTTCTAAAGAATTCTTTTCCTTTAACTTTTTATTTATAAACTCACGGAACAGATAATAAACAACTGCACTTAAAGGAACGCTTATGAACATCCCCGCAGCACCAAACAGGCCTCCGCTAACAGTAACTACAAACAGAACCCAGATTCCCGGCAAACCAATAGTGGTACCTATCACTCTCGGGTATATAATATTACCTTCAATTTGCTGCAGTACAATCACAAAGATTACAAACCAAAAGGCTTGAACAGGGTTAACAAGCAATATCATCAGCGCTCCAATGCCTGTTCCGATAATAGCTCCGAATACAGGTATAAAGGCCGTGATTAAAACTAATGAGGATATTGTAAGAGCATAGGGCATTCTAAATATAACCATGCCAAGATAGCATAGAAATCCAAGTATAAATGCTTCAGTCAGTTGCCCGATTACAAATCTTGAAAATATATTATTTGTTAAAGAAGCTATTTCAAAGATTTTTTCAGCAGTTATTTCTTTAAAAACAACATTACATATTCTTTTTATCTGGGAAAGTAATTTTTCCTTTGAGGATAAAAGATAAGTTGAAAATATAAATGCCAGGATTAAGCGGAATGTACCTCTGAAGATGCCGGAGGTTAAGTCAATTGTCTTATTTATAACTATAGAACTTCTATTAGTAATAATGGTTAAAATACTTTTACTAATATTATTCCAGTCAATTTCGAGATTAAAAATGTTATCAAAGGAATCATGAGGTAAATCATATTTTTCCAGTAATTCATTTAATGAAGCTTCAAGACTTATTATTCGGTTTGGCAGTTCGTTTAAAATAGTGATAACAGTTTGCTGAATTTCAGGGATAATTAACAACAGGATTAAAATGCAGATACTTGTGATAAGTACTATGCTTAACAACAAACATACAGGTCTTCGGATATAATGCCATATCTTTAAGTTTTTCTTATTTAGTCTTGCAAATACCTTGTTTTCAAAAAAGCGTAAAGGCACATTGGTAAAAAATGCCATAAAAAGTCCCATAATAAAAGGTAAAAGTATGTTTAACAAGGTTTTAAAAAATGCAATAATTGAACTAATATTTCTAAATATTGTATAGAAAATTATTGAAATAAATATTATGAATAAAATTTTTAGTATGTTTTTTCTATTTAGATCCACCAAGATCATTCCTTGTATAATTAATTTCATAATATTTCGTTCGCTACTCAAATTATATATGACTTATACCAAAATATAAACAATGTTTTTTTAAAACAAAATATTTTGTTGAAATTTCTAGTATTATTTCCTGACGATAATTAATTATGGCAAATTTAAATTAATCCAAAAAGACTCTAAAGAACTCAAATTAACCCGATTTTAAATATCTCAAGTCACATTTTCATGAGTTGAGCATATATTAAAAAAGAAAATAATTGACATTCTGGTTTCTATCAACGTATACTGTTAATGTAATAAAGTGAATAGGTAAAAAAGCATGGGGCTATGACATCAGGATTGTGAAATACCCAGGAAGGGGGGGAATGAGAGATTATTAGGGTATTATGATTCAAGCGCCAGGACTTAACGAGGAGCAGAAATTGCTCCCGGTATAAGTTGACGAGGAGAAGGAGGCCGGTGCTAATTAGATTTGGCAACCGGGTTATCGAAAGATTCGGCGGAAACCTTCCGGTTTGTCACAACCGATAAAGGCTTTACAAAAACCCCAGGCGACTGGGAAACAGAGGAAGCCGGGTGACATTCCTGATATCATATCATAGTAAATCTGTGTTTGTCTGTTTAACAACAGAATATTCGGTAATTAAATTATTAGATTTAAATTAAAATTAATATCCTTAAAGTAGCAATTGGCATTAATTAATGCAACCAATTATTGCCTTTATATCCGTTTTTTCTCAACAACAAGAATTTGGAGGTATTAAATTATGTGTGGTATAGTAGGATATATAGGTGACAGAGATTCTGTACCTATTTTGATAAACAGTTTAAAAAAACTTGAGTATAGAGGTTATGATTCTGCCGGAGTGGCAGTGCTGGATAAAGATAAACTGGAAGTAATTAAATGCAAGGGTAAGATTACATGCCTTGAGGAGAAGGTTAACTGCCATACTATTAAAGGAACAATGGGCATTGGTCATACAAGATGGGCAACTCACGGGGAACCCAATGATGTAAATTCCCATCCTCATACCAGCCAATCCGGTGATATTGCTGTTGTTCACAACGGTATTATAGAGAATTATTCGAAACTAAAGGATTTTCTTATACTTCAGGGTTTTGAGTTCGTTTCTGAAACTGACACGGAAGTAATTGCCCACCTTATTGAATACCATTATAAAGGGGATCTGGTACAGGCAGTTAAGGAATCTATAGATGAACTCGAAGGATCATACGCGCTGGGAGTAATATGTAAGCATCATCCTGATGAGTTTGTGGCGGCCAGGAAAGACAGCCCTCTTATCGTAGGTTTAGGCAAGGGAGAAAACTATATTGCCTCAGATATTCCTGCAATTTTAGAGTATACTCGAGATATTTACATACTTGAGGATAAGGAAATTGCCCATGTTAAAAAAGATGAAGTAAAAATATTCAATTATCTTGGGGCTCAGATAAAGAAGGATGTTTTCCATGTTGAGTGGGATGTGGCTGCTGCTGAAAAATCCGGTTATGAACATTTTATGATGAAAGAAATGTGCGAAGAGCCCAAAGCAATTAGAGATACTGTTAATCCGAGAATTACGGATGGCCAGGTTGCACTGGACAGTATAAATATAACATCTGAAGAACTGGAAAATATTCAAAAAATATATATTGTAGCTTGTGGTACAGCTTATCATGCAGGTATTGTAGGGAAATACATGATAGAAAAATTGGCAAGGATTCCGGTTGAAGTTGATCTGGCTTCAGAATTTCGCTATAGGGACCCGATTATAAATGAGAGGGATCTTGTAATAATTATCAGCCAGTCCGGTGAAACACTGGATACCCTTTTTGCATTGAGGGAGGCCAAGAAACGGGGAGCGAGGGTGCTGTCAATAGTAAATGTGGTAGGCAGCTCCATTGCAAGGGAATCTGATGATGTGCTTTATACCTGGGCTGGACCGGAAATAGCTGTTGCATGTACCAAGGCTTATAATGCCCAGCTTGCGGCATTGTACCTCATAGCTGTAGATTTTGCATATAAAAAGGGAAAACTGGATAAGCAAGCTTGTAAAACTCTTCTGGAAAAACTAAAGGAGATTCCGGATGCCATTGAGAAAGTGCTGGCAGACAAAGAAAATATCCAAAAGTTCGCTTCCCAGCATGTTAATGCCAAGAGTATATTCTTTATCGGGAGAGGTATGGATTATGCACTTGCCATGGAAGGTTCTCTTAAACTTAAAGAAATTTCATATATTCATTCAGAGGCTTATGCAGGAGGAGAACTTAAGCATGGAACAATTGCCTTGATTGAACAGGGTACGCTGGTTATTTGTTCCATGACACAAGATACATTGGTGGAAAAGATGATCAGTAACATTAAGGAAGTCAAGAGTAGGGGAGCTGTTGTCATGGCAATTACCCAGCGGCATAGTGAGGAAGTGGAGAAAGTAGCTGATAAGGTCATCTCCATACCCGATATAGATCCTTTACTTGCTCCTATTGTTGCAATAACACCTATGCAATTGTTTGCCTATTATGTGGGAGTGTTAAAAGGCTGTGACGTAGATAAACCTAGGAATCTGGCAAAATCGGTTACAGTAGAATAGCCGGGATAGGAAATGGAGTCATGTTGTATAACCCAAAAAAACTCGTGTCACGAATAAAAAAGTCGTGTTAAAAATAAAAAAGTTGTGTTAAGAATCATGGTGAAAATAGGGTAGAAAACCTTATTGGAGCCATGATTTTTGTTTTAGGATGAGTAGGGTAAAGGGGTAAGGTATAAGGTTAAAAGTATTGATTTTATTGGATTCGAATAGAGTATTGATGAAAGATATTGA
>DULL01000028.1 GCA_012840395.1 Clostridiaceae bacterium
AATCTTTAACCGATTTCTTTACATCTGGATTTTTCCCATTCTTCTTCAAAGAATCTTCTATTAATGAATCATAGTTGGTTGTCCAATAAGTTTTTATAGGAAGTTTTGCTAAAATCTCATGATTCTCGTTAATATTATTACATGATACGAAATTATTTCTTATTAGTTCTGCCATAGGTTGTTTTGAACCATCTTTATTATAAATATACTGTGCTAAAGCCACTAAATCTGTTTCTTTATTAACATCCAATCCAATTCTTTTTGCAGGATTTCTTAATAATTCCTTCCAATCAACATACCCTGATGCGACCGATAACCCAGCACCAGCAAAAATAGCAGCACAACCTTCTTTTATACATTTAATATAATCATCAATAAAAGAATCTATTTCCAATGAAAACTCCATTAAACCACCCCAACCTTATAACTTAAAAATATTTTGATTTTAAGTAACATAACTCAAGTTCTAATAGTATTTAAAGTAACTATATAAATTATCTTACTCTGCTTATTTATAAAATTACAACTCTACTTATAATGGTATACCATTTTTTACAAGTGTCAACCTTTTTTAAATAGTTTATAGTTTTATCTCTAAATTCTTTATTTTATTGGGGTCAAGCCTAATTTCTTGCTCCTTAACCTTTAAGACTTTATAAACAAAAACATTGTACCAATGTAATCCTTATATCTTTTCTCTAGGGTTATCTAAAAGTTCTTTAATTGTATTATAATAAATTTCAAAATAACAGGAGTTTATCAGAGTAAAATAGATATATAGAAAAGAATAACAACAAAGGAGTAAATAGAATCTATTTGATATGATTCTTACAAAAAATTAGTATCTTAATGGAACTTTAGACTTTTTTATATATATTTTACCTTGTTTTTTATTAGAATCATCAAATGTTGTATTGTATCCTTGACTGTCTAAAAATAGTTTAAGTCCATTTCTAGCAATATCAATATTATTTTTCGGTCCAATTGTTATTCCATCAATTGGCAAACCTTTTTCATCTTTCTCTAACTCGCTTTCAAATCTAACTTCTATATATGGAATAAATGCGCCATTCGACGTTCGATATTTTATCACGTCTAATTTGCTATTTACATTAAATATAATTCTATACTCCTCATCTTGAAAAAAAATTGGATTTTTAAATAATTGTACCTGCGTTGATAAAACGTTTATAGCCGTTGAGATTATTGAATAAAAAGTATATTCTAACTTCTTATAATTTTTCTCTGTCTTATCTATATTCACACACTTGCCTAGATAATCATAATATTTATTATATGTATTTTCAATAAAGTCTAATATGTCTACAAGAATATTTTCTTGCTCTTTCTTTTCATATATTACTTTTCCAGGTAACATAATTACTGTTTTGTACTGGTCTTTCCTTGTAATCATATATTTAATAGTCTGTGAATTTTTATCTTTTTTATTACCAATAACGAACACTTTTTCATCCCACATCCTTTTGGGTATTTTTTCTAAATTAAAATCTATATTATATCCATCAAATTTAGAATAATTCCCCCATAAATTTACAGAATCTTTATTTAAAGATGAACTAAATATGAAACTTCTTTCTATAAATGATTTCAATACCTTCATAATTGTTTTCAATTTTTCTTGACTCAAATATTTATAATTACGTCTATTGGAAATCTCTTTTATTAAACTTATAGCATATACGAATTCTGTTCTATCATTTAAAAAGTCACTTTTAGTAACCCATAAAGTATTACTTTTGATTATATTTTCTAGCGATTTAATATCCGTATAGTGATAAATATTTCCTTTCATATAATTATCTAAATCAATATATTTTAGTCTCCATTTTTCACAATTTACACTCATATTAAGGCTTAGTTCTTCAGCATCCATTTTTTAATATCCTCCTTGTATATGTTATTAATACACAATTCGCCATAATACAGGAGTTTCCTTCATATTGTTAAAATAATATCTATATTCCTTTACCAGTAGAAGTTTTTATCTCTTATGCCTTCACTTTCCCCTTATCCCTTATTCCTGTCTTCTGTGTAAACATCAAATAAACTCTTTCCATTGCAAATAAAGTCGTTCCGCTGAAAATAAAGATGTTCCTTCGGAACAGGTTCAAGGGGCAAGGTATAAGGAATTAAGTTATGTATCCTTTTTATAAATCAATCCTTTGTAATCCACTTATCATGCAGATTACAAAGGATTTTATCTTTCTCTCCTTATCCCTTTTCCCTTACCCCTTCTCCCCACCACGGAACATCTTTATTTACTTTTTTCTCTTCCATTTTTCCCATTTAATTCTATTCAACTATCCATTTTAAGGAACATCTTTATTTTCATCCATTTTATCCCATCCATCAACCATGCGGGTTTGCGGACTTGGCCAGGGAATGAGTTTATTTTATAATCACATCATGTGTAAACATCAAATAAACTCTTTCCATTGCAAATAAAGTCATTCCCTAACTTCATCGTACTGTAAACCTTGAAACATAAGGATTACATGGCTGTATATGATATCAGGAATTATCCTACATCTACTGCGGAATATAGTGTTCTAAAATAGTTTGCCGCATTTGAACGTTCTTATAACGCTCACTGAAATATTCTGAAGAATATCTGCCGTATATATGTAGTTATAGTTGACTGTACTAACACCTATTTTATCCGGTAACCTTGTCTCTTTTATGAATGGTAGTCATATGTTTGTTTTATTAACCTTACTGCTTCATCTACCTGTGAACTATCATAAATGATTATTTCTATCCACTCTTTTCCATTGTAGTGGTGGTTGGGAAGTTTTTTAATATTAAGGATTGAAGATGATAGCAATAACCCATCAGTTCTTATATGTATTCTGATTTTCTGCTCTTTTACTAATAAAGTAATTAAGCAGAAATTCACTTTATTCGCAAGCCTATAATCGGGCATATTTGTGGCAAAATGTTCTAAACAAAACTGGGCACACTTCTTTATAAGCGTTTGAAGCAGTAGTTTATTATTTTCATTTAGTTTCAAATATTTCTCTTGGACTTTCGGTGCTGTAAATGTCCCTAAGTTATAAACTTGAGATTTTTTATAATATTCAGTAACAGTATGTGCATTATGTGAATCAAAATTAAACTTAGAAATATCGCTTTTTAGTGTATTTGGAAATAGAAAATGGAAATAATTGGGTATCATAGGTAATAAAACAATAATAAATCCCTTCCATGAAAAACCAAAAGAATATTCCATGTTAGTCCTCACCTCTCAAAATAGGGTCAGTTAAGTCAAATGAAAATTGAAAGCCTCGGACTCATGGCTATCAAAAGTATCAATGCAAACTATGTAAGCGGCAATTTGCACCTTCATCTCCCACAACCCCTAGAAAGTTAAAAGAATATCCCAAATGTCCTAAGCAGGTATTTTGCATGGATATGTTTGGAGTATAATTTAAATTGTTTATATCGCATTATATAAAGAATACGAACAAAATAAATATATGATATTATTCTGATACTTTCCCATCGCCATAATCTATAATAATTTTTTTGCAATCATCACAACAGTATGCTTCAACACTTGAACCGTTTAAAAAAGAAAACTCAGACAGAATAATCGCTTCTTTACTAAATTGAGCAGTTACAAAAAACTTTCCTTTTTTAGGTTTCCAACTAATTTCATGTTGACTCTGAATTACTCCATATCTCATCTCTTTACCACAATAAGGACATATCATAAAGTTCATCTCCTAGATATAATATTTTTGTTCACTTAATTCCACTAATGTACATAAAATCATTATATATAAATTGCGAATCAAGCAAACCTCACATATATTCATAATAAACTTCTTTAACCAAAATAAGCAACAGTATGCCATATCTGCTTTATGTACTGAAAAAGTTGTTCTTTATTACCTAGATTAGCCCATTTTTCAGGATATAGGTCAATATCACGAGATGCTTGACCAATAAGAAACGCATTAACAACACCTTGGCCATTTCCAAAAATACTATCTATTCTTTGCGCTAACAGCTGTATTTTTGGTCCTCTGAAAAGTTCACCAATGGAATGAATGTTTAACCGTCTTTCGGGAATCCAGTTTAGTTCTATATTATATTTTTGACACATAATTTCTGCCTGAGTTGCAAAGGATGTGTCCTGGAAAGATTGATCCATGTAAAAGCAGTCAACATCATCTTTTAGAAAAATATCACCATGTATGTGAACCTCAATACAATAATCTAAATTTCTTCCTATATATTTCGGTTTACTACAAGGATTTAGTAAAACTGCTAATGCTTCCTGTTCTGAAGCAATACCCTGATTTAACATTCGACAATTACTTTTTACATCTTTAAATAGATTTGCTAAAACAGCAGCAAAAGTATCGCATGTGCAAAGTGTATCAGGATTAGTTGAACTATCCCCATAGGCAAAGGTACAATGATGGATTAAGTCTTGTTTCAAAGTAAAAAAACATGAACCGAAACGTGCTGAAGCGCCATCAATATATTGGAAAATATTTAAGGCACCATATTTAGGACGGTCTATTGATTCGGGAGGGTAAGCGTCAAAAAATATTCGTTGTTCCCATAAAAATCTATCTCCACCGATAAATGCAGATTTCCCGCCAAATAAAAGATTAATAAGGTTAACAAATCCATATGTAATGTATTTCTTCGTTCATTCTTTCAACTTTTCCATTGTTATTAAGGAACCACTTTTATTGATTGGTATTGTCGTTTCTAATTGTAAATAATACTTTATAATTTCCTAATTAATTTCACATACTTACCATACTCATCTTCTCCTTCAAAGATTACATTTGCGAAACCTTTTTTCTCATACAGATGCCTTGCAATCAGGTTGTCTATGTCAACTCCGATGGACATTTCTTCGTAGTTAAGCCGCTTCGCGTAATCAATTAAATAATCTATAATAATGCCACCTATAAAATTCAAATACTTTTTCATCTGCAGATTTTTCATACAAATCATCAGCTATAAGTTAAAAACTTTACGCGATAAACGGGTTGGGTTATTATATATAAAAACCCCCCGGAATCTCTCGCAAAAGTGACTCCGAAGGGTTATAACCATTCGTGTAGGACTTCTATGATCCCTATGCTGCTCACACATAAGTGCTTAAGCATACTCACTTTTCAGATATTTTTACGTATACTTTCCATACTGTCAACACTTGTTTGATTCTTACTTAATCCATTTATGTCCTTTAGGGTATACTATTTTCATAGCAATTATAAATTACGTATATTACCTGGATAATTTATATATGTACATAATTATTTCTGAACCACCTGGAGTATCACTATATTTAGCAATCCACACGCTATCTGAAGAAACATATAGTCTCCACATTGTTTTGTTCTCATATTCATTATAAATGGTATACTGATATTCAACATCTTTACCAAGGAAACTGTAAACATCCGAAAATAATGTTGATTCTTCAGGAATTTCTTCTTTTACATATTTAGGAGAACTGTATTCAACGGTATACCCCGTGGATTCAATTTTGAACAAATTCTCCTTGATAGTATATTTTGAACCTTTCATTTGCTTATTCACAGAGTCTTTTGTTGCAGATGATAATGGCGATAGATAACTTACCTCTTTAAATGTATATAAACCAAAAAAGTCCTGCTCATTCACTCTACTGCAGCCTGATAGAAAAACCAACAAAAACAGTACGGTTGTTAACATCAATATTTTTCTCATAAACACGTCTCCCCATTACTCCACATAATTCTGTCAATCCGTACTTTTTAACTGTATATTTTACAGTTAATGTTGCATAATAATTGGTTCTTTTCAGAGGTACTCTTACCGATCTTTTTTTCAAAGCCAGTTTAGGTATTATCGACTGACAAATTGGCTGATTGTTCCAGAAAACAATCAATATTTCATCTGGAAATGCACTATAGTCGAATATTAACTTTTTCCATATTTAAATTTAATAAGTTGATATAATACAAATGGTACTAATCCTAAGAGAAACGCATAGTTCTTATCAATAAAACTGCTTGCAATAAACTTTTTTTCACTATCACTAAAAGTCCATTTAATAGGTACTTTTTCCGGTAAAATAGGTGTTAGAAAAAGCATTATAATTAATGGTATTACTAAAATTAATATTTCCATAAAAAATCTTTTATTGAACTTCATTTTTAAATCCTTTCCCTTATTAATTCATAATGTTCTACCTATTCATGCCATACACTCTTATTTTACAACATATTATCTATGAAAGTACATTCATTCTTAAGCCATACTATTTTCAAACACCCTGGAATTAGGTTAAAAAATTCTCAAACTTTACATAGCAAAGTTTATTAATGATAAGAAACTATAAACTTATTAATGCTATCCCAACTTTTTAAGTTTTTTTCTCATTTTGTAATTAGTTAATAATTGTCCTTTTCGCTCTACAATTTGCTTTCTAATAACCTCATAACCTTTCTTTTCAAAAAAAGGTTTAGCTGTAATCGACACATTCACAGTTAACTCAATAATACCGGATAAAACCGCTTCATTTTCAATAATGCCGGTTAATGCGCTAGCAATGCCATGCCTTTGATAGTCCTTATGAACATAAAGCATATCATAATATCCTTCATATGCCAATGATGCAAAACCTATGATAGTCCCATCTTGTTCAGCTACAATTGTAAAATTTTCTGATAATCTATGATTCCATGCTGCTTTATCGATATTTTGTGGTGCCCATGCATCAACTTCCGCAGGGGAGTAATCTCTCAAGTTAATAGTATGAACAGTATTATAGAACAATTCAATAATTTCAGAAATATCATTTGGTAAATACTTTCGAATATACATTCTTTACTCCTTTTTTTCTAAAAAATGACAAGCAATTATTCCAGGTCCTGAATATTCATTTTATCCAATTCATTGTTTCTTTTCATTTTTCCCCCGCATAGCCATAATACATATGTGCTATTTTAGATATTCCATGGGTCTATATGGGCTAAGTCATAATGTCTTGAGTAATTAAGTGCAGAAAACTTACACCTGTCTCTGAAATCCTTTACTCCATCAACATCAATTGACATCAATATATCTTTTTCACCCCACCTACCAATCACTAACCCCTGTTCCTTAAAATGCAGGATCAGTTGGTGGATATTAAATTATTCTTAATGCAGCTCTTCCACATTCAAGCATATTAATATAAATTAATGATTCATCTGCTATCAATTCTGCCTGTGAAACAACTTTATACTTTTTATATTTTTCAATTTCACTTCTTAACATTTCATCCGGGAAAATCATATCTTCTACTTTCTATCGTTATCATTTTAATCAAATTCTTTCTCTAGTATAATAGCCAATTCATGAGCCCTATTAATTCAACTCTCTGCCCAATAATTACTTTGTGAAGGTTTTATGTTATTATCTTATGTTATTATCTATAGAAGAAACTAATAATGATTAGTATTGTAACCCTAAACAAATCTAAGACAAAAAATAAAGGTATTTAAAGTATTCATAAGAATTTATGATAAAATCCCTACTCAGCGGCTTTAAAATTATAAAGCGGCTTTATTATATCAACTATTTCAACAGTATCTTGAATATTATTAATGATTTCATCCATAGGTTTGTAGGCGAGAGCACATTCATCTAAAGTTGACCTGTTAACAGTGGTTGTATAAATACCTTCCATGGTTTTTCTAAATTCTTCAAGGCTGATGGTTTCTTTAGCTTTTCTCCTGCTCATCAGCCTTCCTGCTCCGTGGGGAGCAGAGTAATTCCAGTCTTTGTTTCCCTTTCCAATGCAAATGAGGCTTCCATCCCTCATGTTTATGGGTATTAATACTCTTTCGCCCTTTCGGGCAGAAATAGCACCTTTCCTCAAAATCATGCTGTCCAAATCAATATAGTTGTGTATTGTTGTAAATTGTTCTTCAATTTCAAGTTCCATTCTGTTTATAATCTCCTCAACAATTGCTTTACGATTAAATACAGCATACTGCTGGATTATTTTCATATCATGCAGGTAGTTGTTATAACTTTTTCCCTGTACATAGGCTAATTGTTTACTGATTTTAACTGTACCCGCTAGTTCCTTATAAGCCAGTTCCTGATAATATTCTGCAGCCTGCTTTCCTAAATGCCTGCTACCGGAATGGACAACAAGATATAATGTGCCGTCATTGCTCTTGTTGACTTCTATAAAATGATTTCCGCCTCCCAGAGTACCAACACTCAGTCTTGCTCTTTCAAGATTTACATATTTTTTACAGGCCAGACTTTCAAAATCTATATTCTCAGTATATTTATGCTGTTTTTTTCTAATATCAAATCCTGAAGGAATATTATTATAGATAACTTTATCCAGTTTTTCAAAATTAATATCTTTCTGCTTCAGCTTTATTGTTTCCATGCCACAGCCTATATCTACACCAACCAGATTAGGCACAATCTTATCAGATATTGTCATAGTTGTGCCGATGGTACATCCTGCTCCGGCATGGGCATCAGGCATTATCCTGATAACACTATCCTCAACAAACTCCTGATTGCATAATTCCATAATTTGGGCCATAGCTTCACTCTCAAGATTATCGGTGAATACTTTGGCTGTATTATATTTCCCTTTTACCTCAATCATATTTTCACCTAATTCTGTTTATTTCAAGTATTTCCGGTTTTCATGGCAGTTTGGAAGGATAGAGTATGCAGAAATTAGCATTGATTTCTTTCTGAAAATGATTAATATTCATATGGCCATACCTATCCAATATTTATTTTTCCGTTCTCAATCATTTCTTTTACCGCAAACACTGCAGCAATGGTCTTGCTGTCCCTAATCTTACCTTCAAAAATCATATCTATTATTTCCCTTATAGAAAACTTCTTTATCTCAACATATTCATCTTCGTCCAGATTTTGTTTGCCTGATTCCAGTCCAACTGCCGCATAGATCCGGATGGCTTCATCACTGAATCCCACCGCGCTATATATTTTACATACAGGAATCAGTTTTTTTGCTTTATAGCCTGTCTCTTCCTCCAATTCCCTGGCAGCACATACCATTGGATCCTCTCCTTTTTCAAGCTTGCCCGCAGGTATCTCCAATATATTCCCATCCTCAATGCATCTATATTGTTCCACCAAAATAATATTGCCTTCGTTATCTATAGGCACTACTGCGGTCGCACCGCTATGAAGCAATACATCCCATTTTGCTTCTTTACCGTTAGGAAACCTTATAGTATCTTCAGCTACAGTAAAAATTTTACCCTCATAAATAATTCTTCTATCAATTCTTTTTGCTGTTTGGTTCATTATTCTATTCTCCTTTAATGCTGATATATAAACACAAAAAAACATTACACATAAAATTCGACTCTCTAGAAAGGAAGAGAGCCGTAGAATAGGAATTAATTACATGCTTTCATAATATTAATTATTCATTCAATTTAAATTTTATGTTCTAGTTAATGAATATTTCATGTTTTGTTTAGTTGATTTCGATTTATATTTTCTTATTATTATTCTGTAATTTATATATTATCTTAAAGCCCTGTTCTTCAATGGATTTCTCAATTTCCTGAGTATTTAAGGAATTAATTCCTACTACAATCGCGCTCTTGCCGCTGGCTCCCCTATAAACTGCTACATTGGTAATATTGGCACCGAACTTTCCGATAATACTGGTTAGGTTGGACATAATACCCGGTTCATCAACCGCTTCAATTGTCAGCCTGGTACCTGGTTCACGAAAACCAAGTAGTTCAATAAATGAATCAAAAATGTCACTTTCTGTAATAATACCTACCAGTTTATCATTTTCAACCACCGGTAAAAAGCCAACGCCATTATCCCTCATCAAAATGGCTGCTTCTTCCAATAGGGCATTTGGTGATATTGTGATAGGATTCTTTGTCATTATCATGCTTATTTTTGTTTTTGATAACAAATAGGTAATCTCACCCATGCTGAATGAAGTAGCCTGTGAAGGTGAGGCCTTTAAAATATCCTCCTTTGATACTACACCAACGAGTTTCCCCTTCTTCATTACGGGCAGACGTTTAACCCCATGTTCTTTCATGATTTCATGGGCATCAAGTATAGTCTGATCAGGAGAGATGGTGAATGGATTTGTAGTCATCTTATACTTTACAAACATAATCCTAACCCCCTAAATATGCTTTTTTGATTTCTTCACTTTTAATAAGGTCTTCTCCTTTTCCGGAAAGCACTATTGAACCGGTTTCCAGAACATACGCACGATGAGCAATTTGCAATGCCATACTTGCATTTTGTTCAACCAATAGAATTGTAGTTCCTGCCTGGTTTATATCTTTTATTATATTAAAAATTTCATGAACCAGCAATGGTGCCAGTCCCATAGATGGCTCATCCAGAAAAAGAATTTTAGGGCGGCTCATAAGGGCTCTTCCTATAGCAAGCATCTGCTGTTCTCCACCGGACAATGTCCCTGCTGCCTGTTTTTTTCTCTCAGCAAGAATAGGGAACCATTCATAAACCTTCTTCAAGTCCCTGGCTATACCTTCTTTGTCACGTCTGAGATATGCTCCTAATTCAAGATTTTCAAGTACTGTCATTGAAGAAAAAACACGCCGTCCTTCCGGAGCATGGGATATACCCATCTTTACTCTTTCCTGTGCAGATGTATTAGTAATATCAGCACCATCCAGCAAAATTTCTCCGCTTGTAGGTTTTTTAAGCCCTGATATGGTGCGGAGAGTTGTTGTTTTGCCAGCGCCGTTTGCACCGATTAAGGTAACAATTTCTCCGTCATTTACCGTAAGAGAAATACCTTTGAGGGCGTGAATAACTCCAAAATGCACATTAATATTTCTTATCTCAAGCATTGTTAATTTCCTCCCCCAAATAAGCTTCTATTACACGTTTATTTGTTTTTATCTCCTCTGGAGTCCCGCTGGCAATCAGCATGCCATAATCCAGAACATATATCCTTTCGCAAATTTTCATAACAAGCGACATATCATGCTCTATAAGAAGTATTGTCAGTTTAAATTCACTTCGGATCCATTCAATAAGTTCTGTCAAGCTGGCGGTTTCCGCCGGATTCATTCCTGCTGCCGGTTCATCCAACAACAGAATGCTGGGATTAGTTGCAAGAGCACGGGCTATTTCAAGCTGCCGTTGCTCACCATAAGGAAGGTTCTTAGCATACTCATCCTTTTTATCCTGAAGTTTTAATATTCTAAGAAGTTCCATACATTTCTCGAACAGTTCCTTTTCTTCCTTATTATAGGAAGATGTGTGTATTATACTTGGCATAAAACCGTATTTAACATTCTTATGCATAGCAATTCGTACGTTATCAAGAACCGTCAAATCCCTAAACAGGCGTATATTCTGAAAAGTCCTGGCAATTCCGGCTTTACAAATTGTATATGGTTTTAATCCTTGTATCTCCCTCTCATTTCCATTTATATTGAGAGTAATAGTGCCGGAAGTTGGAGCATAAATTCCGGTCAAAAGGTTAAATACAGTTGTCTTCCCAGCTCCGTTCGGACCGATTAACCCAACCAGTTCTCCATGCTGCAATTCAAAACTTACATTAGAAACAGCAGTTAAGCCTCCAAAGGATTTAGTTAATTTTTTTACACTTAAAATACTATTCATATCCTAAGCCCTCCGTTCCTTTGTCCCAAAATATTTACCCAATTTACTGAACATAGCAGCGGAAATCTCCTTAGATCCCATTAAGCCTTGAGGGCGGAAAATCATAATTATAATTAAAAGTACAGAATACAAAATCATACGTATTTCAGGAAATGACTGCAGGTAAGTTGAAATAATGGCAAGAACTATTGACGCCAATATGGAACCTGATATGCTTCCCAAACCTCCAAACACAACTATAACCAATACATCGATAGATTTAAGGAATCCAAATAAATCAGGTTTCAGGAAGTAAAAATATGAAGCGTAAAGCGCTCCAGCAATTCCTGCGCAAAAAGCTCCAAATGTAAAAGCTAATACTTTATATTTTGTTGAGTTAATTCCCATTGCTTCTGCTGCAATCTCATCCTCACGAATAGAGATACAAGCTCTGCCATGAGAAGATTTCAGGAAATTAGAGATAGCAAGAATTGTTCCTGCAGTAAAAACAAACAGCCATGGCCAGTTCACCATTCGAGGAACACCATTTAATCCTGCAGCCCCATTGGTTATTTTCAGATTAAGAAATACTATACGTATTATTTCTGACATACCTATAGTCGCTATAGCCAGATAATCTCCTCTTAAACGCAATGTGGGCAAACCTACTACGCAACCTAAAATAGCTGCTGCAACTGCGCCTGCAAACAAACCTATAATAAATCCGGTAATAGTTGGCATCCTCAAGGTAATAATAGCACAAGTATATGCTCCAACGGACATGAAACCTGCATGTCCCAGTGAAAACTGACCGGTAAAACCGGTAATCAGGTTAAGGCTGACAGATAGGATGATATTTATACAAATCATAGTAAGAGTATTTTGTAAATAAGCATTAATTATATTAGTTGAAATCAGAATTTGGACAATAACGAAAGTTAGTGCAAGGGAAAGCAGCCTTTTTACTCCTTGTTTTTCTAAAATCTTTTTCACTCTTTACACCTTCTCTCTAGTATTTTTGCCAAGTAAACCAGTGGGTTTAACAATTAGTACAAGAATAAGAATTGCAAATACTACTGCATCTCTGATCATAGATTGTCCATAACCCGAAACAAACACTTCTACCGCACCAATAAAGAATCCGCCGATCATAGCTCCGGGAATTATTCCTATACCTCCAAAAACTGCTGCAATAAATGCCTTTAGTCCTGGGAGAATACCCATCAATGGATTAATTGAATTGTAATATACACCCACCAGCACACCTGCAGCACCAGCCAGAGCTGATCCCAGTGCAAAAGTAAATGAAATGGTGGTATCAACATTAATACCCATTAATTCTGCCGCATCCCTATCCAGTGAAACGGCACGCATTGCTTTCCCTAACCTCGTTTTTTTAACGATAAACTGCAGAAGTCCCATAAGAATGAGAGTTACTACCACTATGAGAATTTGCTGCATTGTAATGATAATATCTCCAAACTTAAAGGTTTTAGTCAATATACCTGTCATTGGCGGGTAGGAACGTACTTGCGCTTTAACGAAAAACATAGTTCCGTACTCCAAAAACATTGAAACTCCTATTGCTGTAATAAGTGCTGCTATCCTTGTTGCATTTCTTAAAGGCTTATAGGCTATCTTTTCAATTGCTACACCCAGCAATGTACATATAACCATGGCAATCAGCAGAGATGGTAAAAATCCGAGATGAAAATAAGTCATGCAAAAATAACCAATATATGCCCCTATCATATATATGTCACAATGGGCAAAATTTATAAGCTTTATTATTCCATATACCATGGTATATCCTAAAGCAATAAGAGCATAGATACTGCCTAAAGATATGCCATTAATGATTTGTTGTAACAGCTGTTCCAAGTGCCTCCCCCTCTTTCAATCGCCAGTTTAATTTTGATAATATATAAAGCAATAAATAACCAGATAATATTAATAAGACAATATTATACAATAGCTATTATTATTAAATAAGTAGCTGCTTATGTCAACTTACATTTATCTATTCTACATAATTTCTATATAATAATCTATATTTAATACCGATAACTCTTACTAAATATATTATATATTATACATTAAACTTGTCTCATTAGTTTGATGATTTTTCTGTAAATTTTTAGTAAGTACAAAATTTAAACATACGACAAGCAAACTCGCTTCGCCCGGGGATTCAGTGAAGGTCTTACAACCCCCCCACTGAACAAGGTTGCTATTATTATTAGCATCAATTAAGCTCCCGCTTATAGAAGCGAGAGACTTCTTGATACCTGCTTGATTTCTGCATAAATATATAATAAGTAGGGACTAAAAACCGCCCCTACTTATAATGCCGGCATTCCAGCATATCCATTCTCCATGTTTACTTTATTAGAGGTTAAAAATTTATAACACAACTGTAGGAAAATTATCTTAATTAACAGTTAAACTAAATTAATCTCCTGCTCTTATAGTTGAAACCTGAACACCGTCTTTTAATTCAATAACAACTAATTTCTTAACAGCATTGTGCTTTTCATCTATGCTGAAGGAACCTGTAACACCTGAGAAATTAGTAGTTGCTTCAAAAGCTTTCTTTAATGCTTCACCGGTTAATGCCTCAGCACGGCGGATACCATCAGCAACAAACATTGCTGCATCATAACCCAGAGCGTTGAAAGCATCAGGCTCTTTATTATATTTAGCTTTAAAATCTTGAATAAACTTTTCTACAGCAGGATCCTTGTCAAGTGAAGAATAGTGGTTGGAGAAATAAACATTATTTAATGCCTGTGCTCCGGCAAGCTCAAGCAATACGGGTGAATCAAAGCCGTCAGCACCAAGTATGGGAACGTTAATACCCTGTTGACGCGCCTGTTTGATTATCAATCCGGCTTCATTATAGTATCCGGGAATGAAAATAACATCAAAATCCTGGCCTTTAATCTTTGTAAGAATTGCATTGAAGTCAGTATCCTTGGCAACATATGCTTCCTTTGCTACAATTGTACCACCGCCGGCTTCAAAAGTTTCCTGGAAATTTTCAGCCAAACCTTTACCGTAGTCACTGGAACTGTCCATGATAATAACTGCTTTTTTGGCAGAAAGGTTATTAAGAGCAAAATTAGCCATTGCAGTTCCCTGGTAGGAATCACTGAAGCAGATACGGAATGCGTATTCCTTAAGTCCTGAAGCATCATAAGTAACATCGTCAGCTGTTGCGGATCCTGATACTACAGGGATTTTATATTGATTTGCCACCGGTATGGTAGCCTTAAAAGCACCTGTTGTTGCAGGCCCGATACAAGCAATAACTTTGTCCTGGGTCATTAATTTTGTGGCAAGAGTTGTTGCTTCAGCAGGTTCTGATTTGTTGTCGTACTCAACAAGTTCAATTTTTTTGCCATTAATGCCACCCTGGGCATTAATTTGTTCAACTGCCAGTTTAATGCCTTCTACAGAGCCCTGGCCATAAGTCGCATTATCACCTGAAAGCTCATAGTTAACGCCTATCTTAATTACATTCGCATCAGATCCTTTACTCTGTGAGCAACCGGCGAAAATTGCGACAGTTAAAAAAACCATCAGTGCAATACTTATAATTTTCTTCATTTCGACCACTCCTTAAATAATTATTTAATATAGTATATATATGGTATTCCAGAAATGCTGGAATTTTTTATACCTTAAACCTTTAAAGAGTTACTAAAATATAGTTTAAACATAATTACATATTTAAATGTAATTTAAATGTATTTAAATAGAGTTTTAAATATATTCACAAATTTATATACGTATAAAATAAAAAAGCCTTGTCTCCAATAAAGAGGCAAAACTACATCGTTTCACGGTACCACTCTTGTTTGCTGCCAAAAGACAGCCTCATGCGACATCTCCGAGCTTGCGCTCTTTTAATGTCTAACGCTATATCGGTCGTCAACCGGTCAAAGCCTACACAAACATATTTGTTCTTCAGCCGACTGCTCATAGGCGAGTTCACATATACAATAATCACTTATTTCTCAGCATACAATAAGCTCTCTGAAGATATTGATATACGCTACTTTTCCCAATCATCGCTATATAGTATTTTTTGAATATATTATAACTTTCTATTGCATTTGTCAATTGATTTTTTAACTATTTGATAAATTTATAAATCGCAAACCCGCCAAAATCAATCAAATTCCTGCTATATCCCATTATAGCTTTTTGATTTTCTCACAGAATTGCATTCAACCCATCCATTCTAATATAGTCAGGAAATACTCACCCAAAAAATTATTGTCTGTAAGCTTAGTTTTATATAATTTAATGCTACCGGGTTATAAAGTAATCTTTCTTATCTCTCTGTGAACATCTCATTATATACAAAAGCAAAGCCAATATTACTGTAGACAGAATTACATAAATAAGGAGAATTCCTTGATAGCTTCCTGTCAAGTCATAACTAAAATTTACTGTTGGATTACCTAGTGATATACCTATTGTAGACATTGCCAGGAAATTTCCTATAACAGCGCGATAGGTCCTTGATCCAAAAAGTTCAAGTACCATAAGTGGTATTGTAACGGTTTCCATGGACACTGAAAAGCCAAAAATTACAGCATACAGTATTGCCATTACTTTATTCTGAACCAGGGCCAAAATCAAAATACCGCAAATATGACTGCAGAAACAGACTATAAGTGTAATTTTTAATCCAAAACGGTCAAAAATAATTCCCAGGACAACCTTTGCAATTGCAAGTGAAAAGAAAAACACACTGGTTGCAAAAGCGGCAAATTTAGGATCCAGACCTCTGTCTATCATGTGAGAAGGAGCTAATGCATAAACCGGGCTATTTAAAAATCCTGTGAAAAACACGCAAATAGCTGTTAGATAAAAATATGGCTTTCTTAAAGACTCATCCAGGGTAAAACCTTCCCAGCCGGTTCTTTTCATGTTATCAGGTTGTTCTTTCCCGCTGCCAAAAGGTAAAAGTCCCATATCTGCAGGATAATTGCGGATGGCTAAAATAAGAGGTATTGAGCAGATCATGTAGCACACCGAAGTAAAAAAATAAGACTGCCGCCAGCCAAAATTCTGAATCCAGTCTGCAACAATCATGCTGAAGAGGCTTCCTCCAAGCCCACTACCCGCCAATATAACACCCATAATAGTACCTTTACGTTCTACAAACCAGCGCTCCACAATAATGGACACAACCGCTGTAGTACAAAAAGCAGAGCCAGCTCCATAAAGAGCTCCACATATGTAAAATACTGCCAGGCTCTGTGCTCTTGAGAAAATAAAAAAAGCAGTAGTAAGTAGCCCATAACCTATTCCAACCATTTTTCTCACTTCAAGTTTACGTACAAAAAAACCAATTAGAAAATTAAAAGCTGCGGTAAATAGAAACCGGAAAGTAAAAACAACTGAAAATGCACCTCTACTAAAACCCATTTCTTTTGTTACTGGCGTAATATAAAGGCCACTGGGAGAATTTCCTAATCCCAGGCCTACAAACACCATAATAAAGCAAGCTCCGGCAACAATCCATCCATAAAAGAATCTTTGCCTATTAACAGCAATTTTTTCATTTAGATTTGTGTTTTCTAAGTTAGTATTTTGTGAAACCTTCATATCATTAATTCCTTCCAAAATATTTATGTTGATAGAAGCAGTATTAAGTATTATTAATTTGATTCTTTGTACAAGATACATGATTTTTTAAGCCATGTAATTACTAAATAACATAAGTTTCGTTATTTAATACATTAATTCATTATATCATGAAATTTTAAACTTGAAAAAATTTATAAAAAAATGATTATAAAATAATCCTGCACATATAAGTGTTTTACTTACATATGCAGGATTCATCTGGATTATCCCAAGAATAATGAAATCTTCCTCTTCCAGAAGGAGGCTGAATTAAGGCAAATCACGTTTGCACCGGTATGATTCCGGGCTCTAAACCCCTGGCAAAGCGGGTTTGCTTAATATGCTACTGTTTCCCAGAAGTCAAAAGGAGCTGCAAGTTCCTGACTTACATAAACCTGTGTATCAAGAAGCTGTAGTATTGAACTTGGCACAAGAGGAGTAACAGGTCCATGCAGAATCAATCTTGATACCATTCTCTGCCAGGATGTAAATGTACCATTTGTGAGCAGTGCATGAAGTTCGATTCTTTCCCTGGATCTGACAACATCTGCCGGTCCTATTGTTGCTGCCTTGGGAGGTACTGCAGTAATATACCCTGACTGTCCGAAAATACCATGCAAGGAATTTTGAGCAATTGTCAATGGATGCAGAGTTACAATTTTTGCATCCTGTTTAAGGTATTCATTTATATCCTCCGTCAAGAACTCGTCAACAGGATCAACAAAGGCAATATGCCCGGCCCATCCGGGACTTGAATAGCAGACATCCGCTCCTCCCTCACCAACTTCTGTTATGAGTTTGGAATAGTCTTTAAAGTTTTCGTTTGTAGGATAATAAACATTTTCTAAAGGCATGCGGAGTTCCGGATCAATTTTGTATACAAAATATTTGAGCATTGAACGGGCAAAACCTGCGCGATATGTTATGGGAGCAATATTGCCATCTTCATCTGCCCACTCGTCCATAGCAAATATATATACATTTCTGCAATTGATCCTATGATAATTTATCAGCTCAGCAACAGGCCAGTATGTCTCAGGCTCAGGATTCCCAAGAATCAGAGTAATCTTTTTATCTTTTTCGTCTGATTCTTTAATTCTGGTGAAAATGTCTCCAATAATTATTGGATGCGGATTTAGCACAACCTTAATTTTGAAATTTGGATTAGGATGTTTCTCAAGGTCCGTCCCACTGATTTTTCTTAATCTTTCACAGACTTCCTTGTCTTTAAAAGGAACAAAATCTGCCGGTGTAAATTTAAAATCAGTAGCTGGGTCAAGAATAATCTCTTTCATTTCTTCTACCCCCATTTCAATAGTTTTATTATAGTTTAATGGTCTTTTAATGGTTCTAAATCAGGATGATAAACTAAATAATAATCTCCCCTGATAAAATAACTTTCTTTACGTTCATAAGATGGTCCACAATAATCAGGTCAGCCTTATTCCCTGCTGCTATCTCCCCATATCCGGACATATTTAGTAATTTTGCGGGATTATATGATGCAAACCTGAAAACATCGCAAAGGCTTGATCCTGTATGCTTGAACATATTGCGGCAGGCAATATTCAGTGTTAATTTTGAACCTGCAATTTCACCTGCAAAATCAAAATTAATATCATCAACATCTTCATATCCTTCAGGAACAGGCCCCTCTGAAACAAAGGCGTCAGAAATAAGTATTATTCTGTCCTTTCCTTTTATTTTCAGGACAAGCCTCAGCATATATGGGTCAACATGGATACCTCTGCTGTCACAAATTAATTCTGCATAAATATCATCATTGAAATTTACAGTTTCATCTACGCAAACGCCTCTGCATTCCGGATATTTGGGAAGATCACCGGTAGCATTTGTATGATGAGTGGCCAGCTTCAAACCGAATGGTATGAACCGCTCAATTTGTAAGGGAGATGCTTCACTGTGGGCTACTGAAAAAACTATTCCGGGAATGGCTTTTTTTACATCTGCGACAAACTCTTCTATTCCCTCAAGTTCGGGTGCTATACACCATACCTTTGCGAAGTCTCCCACCTCTTCTATCAGTAATTCATATTCCTCACGCTTAATACCCTGTGTCCATTTGTTGTTTTCTGCCTCGCATCCAAATTTGGGATTTAAATAGGGGCCTTCCATATATAATCCTTTTATTATCCTTCCGCTGCCTGTTTTTGAAGCATTCTTCATCATGGATATTCCATCAAGGAACTGCTCTCTGCTTAAATTATAATATAGCGCGGGGAGTATACTGGTAGTTCCATGTCTCAAATGATGTTCAGCAGCTCTTTGAGGATCTTCAGTGAAAAAAGCATTGCCACCTGCGTGGGTATGAATATCTATCAACCCGGGGCCGGTATAATTGCCATTAGCATCTATTATTTGGGCATTTCCGGGGATATCAGTCTTATTCATCTCACCAAGGTTTACTATTCTATCCCCTTCAGTAATTATTACTCCATTTAAGATTAAATGGTCTTTTAAGACAATATGCGTATTAGTTATAGCAATTATTGAAATCACCCCCCTTGCTATCTCATGTAGTTATGGTAATTTAAAAGCTTAAATCAGGGTTCAAGACTTTTATAATTGTTCTTGTCTGCTATTTCGAAATTACAGTCAACTCTTTTGGGAATTTCAGAGGCTTTTCCTTCAAAATATTTGACGGCGATATCCATTAGAGACTTAACCAACTCAGCTGGCGGGATGACAACTACTGCCTCATAATATGGATTTTGATCTTTCAGAAGGTTATATGTTTTCTCGCCATAACCACCACAGGAAAATACCTTGATATCCTTACTTGCTCCCATAGCCTCCAGAGCGGCAACTGCGCCGAAAGCTCCCGGATCGGTAACAGTAAATACTATATCAAAAGGCTCTTTAATATTTGTTATCATGTTGCTTGCCTTTTCTTCATTATTTTCCGGATCCTGTTCTGCTATTATTTTTATATTGCTACCCATATCACCAAGGCCTTCTTTAAATCCTTCTGCACGGGACATGCACAGAGGAGACTGGGCAAGATTGAAAATAACTATATTTGCTTTTCCACCTTTTTTCTCGTCAATGTATTTACGTACATATTTACCCATTTCCACACCGGTTTTATAGTTATCCCATGCAACGAAGCTTACGAGGTCATCCCAAACGGGAGGTTCATCAAAACCTACTATTGGAATATTCTTTCCTGCAATACTGTCCAGAGTAGTTCCGATTCCTTCCGGGTCAACTGCGCAGAACATTATCATGTCACATTGCTGGGTTACGAAGTTTTCCAACTGTGCTTGCTGTGTTTCAGGGCTTGCGTTGGCATCCTGTATTATCATTTCTGCGCCTAATGCAGCACCCTGTTCTTTAAATTCCTTATCCATATTCACATACCATTCGTCACCTTTATAATACAGGCTGACTCCGATCTTTTTCCCGGAAAGAGGTTTATCACTGGTGGAAGTTTTTGCGGTGCCCGAACTACTCTCAGTACAAGCTGTAAACAAAGATGTGAGAATCATTAAGCATAATACAAGAGATAATACTTTTATTATCTTTCTCACAATTATTCCTCCCTTTTCTTTTTAATTTATTATTAATAGCTGTTACACACACAAATTAATAATGGACTCCTGGGTTGCCTCTTCACGGGTAAGCATACCTGCAATTCTCCCCTCATGCATTACCAGTATTCTGTCGCACATTCCCAATATCTCTGGAAGCTCGGAAGATATCATAATAACCGTTTTCCCTTCTGAAGCCATCTTGCTGATTAATTTGTAGATTTCTGCCTTAGCACCTACGTCAATACCCCGGGTTGGCTCATCAAGAAAAATAATCTGACTGTTTTCCATTAGCCATTTTGCGATTACGACTTTTTGTTGATTCCCTCCTGAAAGATTTTCCACTGCAGTATCAATGGAAGGAGTATGAATCTTTAATCTGTCAACATATTGTTCTGCATAATGATTTTCAAGTTTTTTGTTCAGAACACCTCCTTTTAGTATTTTTTTAATGCTAACTAAAGTTACGTTTTCTTTTACCGCAAAAGGTAGAATTAATCCCTGAGCCTTTCTATCCTCGGGAACAAGCCCAAGGGAGTTTTTAATGGCATACTTAAATTTTTTAAACCTTACAGGGTTTCCATTAATAGTAATTTCACCGGAGCTAATCTTGTCGATTCCAAGTATCGCCCTGGCAAGCTCTGTTCTTCCTGAACCCACTAAACCAGCTATTCCTAATATTTCTCCTTTTCGAACTTCAAAGTTTATATTTTTAAGACCTTTTTGGTTGTTGAGGTTTTTGACTTTCAAAACAACTTCTCCGATTTTAACCTCTTCTTTTGGATATTCCTTTTCCAGAGTTCTTCCCACCATCATAGAGATAAGCTTATTTCTGTCAACTTCTGAAACAGGAACTGTACCAATATGCCTTCCATCCCGTAAAACTGTCAGATTGTCAGCAATTCTAAAGACTTCTTCAAGCCTGTGGGAAATATAAATTATTGAAATGCCTTGCTTTTTCAGTTTATTAATTATTTGATATAAAATATCAATTTCTTTATCAGTTAAGGTTGCAGAGGGTTCATCCATAATTATTAATCTACATTGATGATTTATTGCTTTACAAATTTCAACTATTTGTTTTTTTGCAACTGTAAGGTTGGCAACAATATCATCCGGTTCAATGTTTACTCCTAATTCACCAATCATGTTAGCGGCTTTTTCTCTCATGGTTTTCCAGTCTACAAGCTTTTTCTTATATATATAATTCCCAAGAAAAATATTCTCCGTAACCGTTAATGTTTCCGCAAGCTTGAACTCCTGGTGTACAACACTAATCCCAGCCTTCAGGGACTCATAAGGGGTTCTGAAGTGCATTTTTGTGCCATCAAATATGAATTCACCTGAATCAGGCTGATATATACCTGCCAATATTTTTATTAGAGTTGACTTACCGGCACCATTTTCGCCCAGGAGCGCATGAACAGTTCCTCTTTCCATATCAAAAGAAACATCATCCAGGGCTTTTACACCGGGGAAACTTTTTGATATGTTTCTTATGGATAAAATAATATCTTTCATGGTTGTTCCCCCTTATATGCCATAACTTTTTCTATTTCTGAGAACATCAATTGCAATAGCTACGATCAAAACAATACCTTTTAAAACATCCTGGTAAAAAGGATCAACATTTAACATAGTCATTCCATTGAAAAACATTATGAGGAAAATGGAACCAAATAACGCCCCAATAACCTTCCCCTTACCGCCTGCAAGGCTCAAACCGCCTATAACTGAAGCTATTATGGCATCAAATTCATACAGATTTCCATTTGTTATAAATGCTGAATCAAGTCTTGACATCAGGATTATTCCACCTACTGAAGCCATAAAACCTGCTATGATAAAGGTTATGGTTTTATAAAATTTAACATCAATACCTGCAAAGTAGGCTGCTTCTTTATTTCCTCCTATAGAATATACATAACGTCCGAATTTGGTTTTTGTAGAAATAAATGTAAATATTATATATACAAATATCATGATAATTACGCTATAGGGTATAAAGCCCAAACTTCCGCGGCCAATAAAATGTATTGATTTAGGAAGTTTTGCAATAGGAGCCGCATTTGTTATAACCTTTGCAAGTCCTTTTGCTACATTCTGTACCCCCAGGGTAGCTATAAATGCAGGTATTCTGATATAAGCAACCATTACACCGTTGCAGAGGCCAATGAGAGCACCCAGCAAAAGCGCAGTAGTTATTGCGACAAAGGGAGGTATATTCATAAATTTCATCATGTACGCTGCGATACAGCTGGTTATACATGCATTCTGACCTATTGAAAGGTCAAATTCGCCTGTAAGTATTACCATAGCCTGGCCTACCGCCACAACTGCAATAGTAGACGCCTGAAGCAAAATATTTTTTAAATTCTCTCCTGTGAAAAAGTATTTTGATGATACTGTAAATAATAGACCTAGTGCAACTATAGCAATAATTACTGCATAATCCTTGGAGAAATCAGAAAAGAATTTACCAGGCTGCAAAAAATATCTCTTTTCGACTTTGGGGCTTCCGTTCATAATAAACATCTCCTTTTAAAGAATGGAAAAAAGTATTTATTTTGAAAAATTGAATTCCAAACTCGCTCAATAATCGACATTTTCCACTTATTATTGTATATAATAGATTACTTCTATTAATATGCTATAAAACTTGTTTTAAACAGTTCCAATAGTTCTATTCGTAATGTTTCTTCAGGCACAATGTTGCTGCTCCTATTGCTGAAGCAGTGCTTCCTAGTTTTGATGTTGTAATTATGGAATCTTTATATAATTCAGGTATGGTTTGAAGTTTTACATTTTCAATAATTGATTCTAGTAATATATTGTTATCCTTGATTAATCTTCCTCCAATTATTACTTTTGAGGGATTGATAAGACTTATTGAGTTTGCTATACCAATAGCAATACACTTTCCCGCGTTTACCAGCAGGTCATAGCATTCTTTATCACCTAATTCTGCTGCTAAAACAATATCCTTGGTTGACGGGGTTTCATAGGCATTCTTTGTTACCTCTGCCAGCAGCCCGTTAGGATATTTTTCGGCTAGCATTTTGGCCTGTTTTGAAAGAGCCCATCCAGAAGCTAAAGATTCTATACATCCCCTCCTGCCGCAAGTACATTCAGGCCCATCCACTTTAACAATTGTGTGGCCTACTTCTCCTGATTTTCCTTTAGAGCCCGCATAAATCTGTCCGTTTATTACCATTCCGCAGCCAATACCGAGGCCGAGATCAAAAACAATAAAATTGTCACTATACCTCCCTTCCCCATGCCATAACTCGGCAAGAGTCATAAGTCTGGAACAGTCATCCATCAGGATTTCTTTTTTGTATTTTTCCTTTAAAGCAGTTCTAAACATAACACTGTTCCAATTGGGTACATTTTCTGATAGTATGGCTTCTCCTGTTTCCACATCTATATGGCCTTGAAAGGCAACACCAATTTCTGAAATATCATCTATTGATAATTCAGCTTTCTTTAACAACTGGCTAATAATTAAATCACAGAGTTGAATAAGGATATCAGTTTCAACGTTATTGTGTATATCTATGCTATGTGAAGCAAGTATGTTTCCGGTAAAATCAATTATTACTCCTGTAATGTGAGTTCCTCCAAGATCAATTCCTATACATCTGCTGAATTCTCCGTTTAATGAAAGTATTTCTTTTGGTCTTCCTAAACCCGTACTTTCAGTTGCTAATACTCTTACCTGATTGTTGGCAAACATGTCATTTACAATATTGGTAACTGTCTTTTTATCCAGGTTTGATACTTCAGCAAGCTCCACTCGGGACATCGGTCCTCTTTCCCTGAGTATATTGAGTAACTTTTTGGTATTAAAATCCCTGAGAAAACTCTGATCACTTTTTGAATATTTAGATTTTGCATCTTTTATATGCATATAGAATCATCCTTGATCGTTAAATATACTGCAGTTAATCTTCAGCAATAAGAAACAAGTTTTATATGGATAGTTATTTCAAATAAATTATATTAGATTACTTCTATAAAGTCAATATATTAGTGGAAATTTTCCTTAAAGTATGTAAAAACAAATAAACAATAGCGCTTGCTTTATTTTCTTCTCTTTCTTATCACCGCAACAGTTAATATGGCAACAATTATTATGGTAAATATTTTACCAAAGCCCATTAATAATGGTGCAAAATAACGCAAATTCCTCCATACTTTTCCTAAGGACTTATCAATTTTTGAAACTTTCTCATTAGAATATAAAGTGAAGAAAAGATCATCCTCGGGCAAAGATTCCAAAAATGCTACATAAGTGTTGTCGCTTGTCTTTTCCAGTTGGATGCTGCTTTCAACAATATAAGGGGCTTCCTTGGGAGTGATAATTTTAATGTTAAGGTTTTTAAAATCGCTCCATTTTTTTGCAGGATTCAAAATATAATCAAAGTAATAAAGAGGTTTTGAAGTTTTCCTCATATCCATGGTTCCGGTTATATTGTAATTTACAGTTACTTCTTTTTCACTATTTTCAGGAAATTCAACAGTATAGACAAAAGCAATTATTCTTCTTAAACGCCACTGATCTGTGAGAACCGAGTCTGAACTAAATCCCATACCTTGTTCAAGGTATTTATCTAAAGTCTTTGCATACATATTATAGAGTTGTACCTCAGAAAGTATTTTTGTATTTTGCTGTTTGACAGAAGCCATTTCATTTTCATTGCTGCCCATATCGTTGTCTTCAGTGGCCATTTTCATAAGATATGATTTAACTTCCATTTCCTGAGAGGCAATATGGTGTGTAAATAAGTCGGTTTTTTCCTTAAGTTCTCCGTCTGAAAATGCACTTATCTTTATATCTATGTCTTCTCCCAGGACATAAACTTCCAAGGTTTCTGGTTCATAACACCAGGCAGCAATTCTTACTTTATCACTGCTGCGTTCATACCGATTAAAACCTTTAGTAAACACTTTTGTTTTATTATAATCAAATCTGAAATCTACTACGAAATTAACTCTCTGTTCGGTTGTTGGCTTTACATTTATAGTATACAATTTTCCTTTTTCGTCTATTTCAAAGTTTTCAGCCTGATAATATTTATCTGATATTGTTCCAACAATGTTTTCAAAATCAAAGGCTTTCTTTTTGTTTTCTTCAGAGTTATTTCTATAGTTCTCAACAACATCTCCTATATATATTTCATAAGGCAGACTGCTGCCGTCAGCTGTAATTTCAACATCACTAGCCTTAAAACTCGCAAGTTCTGCCACAACAGGAAATGCCATTTGTACTGATTGAGCCTGATCTGTAGAGTTTACCATATGATAAGTTGCAGTAACCTTCCCATCAATTGTATAGGAGCGCCCTTCATAATCAGAAAAATCAAAAGTGAGATCTTCATTTTTAACAATTATAGGAGAATTTTCTTTTACCAGCATTACTTCAGAAGCAGGGTATCCTTGCCAGTATGTTGGTCCTGAGTTGGCAAGGACATTAGAGGGTAACAGGCCAGCCAAGCCCGTTAGAACAATACTTATAGCAATGCCTACTGCAAACTTTCTCATGAAGTAACCCCTTGTTTTTTCCATTTATTAATATTTATCAATAAATTCCCTTACCAGCTTAATTCTGTGTTCCAGTCCGTCAGGAGGTACTTGATCAGCCACTCCCATAACAAATCTTGTATCATCTTTAAAAACATCAATAACATTTTGCAGATGGCTTATAAAGGCGTCCTCAGAGTAACTGGGAGAGAATAGTGCTCCTGGCAGGCCGCCCCATATTACTATATTATCTCCTGCTGTTTTTCTTAAGTCTTCAAGTTTTATGTCACCTACAGGGTATGGTGTAACGGCTTCAGCTACATCAAATCCGCAGGGTTCCAGCAAAGGCAAACAGGCACCGAGAGTTCCGTCTATATGTATGCCTATATATTTACCTGCTTTATGCAGTTGCTCAATTCTCTTTTTGTAATAAGGCATATTGTATTTCTCAAATAAAGTCTTACCTGTTATTTCACTGGAAAGATTTTCTGCAAACTCCACATAAACAGCAGGAGAGGCGCATAATATATCAAAAACCTCGTCTTCTGAATCCTGAATCATACAAATTATTTCTTCAAATTCTTCAGTTTCATCCAAGTACAATTCTATTGTTTTTTCAACTCCTGCCCATCTTGCCAGAAGCTTTTGTAAAGGAGCTACAGATATAGGTGCAATAGCAGTTGCTATTCCATGTTCACCCCAAAGTTCGTCTATTCTGCTAAACTCCTTATAGTTTTCAGAATATCTTGTATTCTTAAAAATGTAGAGCATTACTCTTAAGTCATTGATATCCTTGACAAAATGTTCCTGATAAGCCCAGGAGTAAGTTGCCGGTGAGTACTTCTGAACCGATCTTATATTCCCTACAGGAGTATTATATTCACATATGTGAAGGTCTTCAGTTTTTTTCTCGCTGTAAGATATACTCTTATCAAGATGTGTGTTCCATACAAAAGGAGGATAAAAACAAATACCTGCTCCTAAATCTTTATAAAAATTCAGGTATCCGGTCTCACCTTTATACTTATCCTGCAGGATTCCCCTGATTGTCATGCTATCATATAAATAGGATAAATCCGCGTACCAGGGCATCCTGTCCGGTTTTTGTCCTTTTAGTACACTTAATAGTCTTTCTCTCTCAGTCACAATACGTCCTCCATTATATAAGAATATTATTTATTGTTAGATATAAATAAATATAGTATCATTTAACCTGATGTGAATAGTTATTTCATGTTTTAGTTATTGTTATTCTAGCATACTATTTACCGTTTGTCTAACTGGACAGTCAAGAGTATTCCACCTATTTCCATGTTTTAACAGTTTTCACTGTTTGCCACACTTTGCCGCATTACTGCAGCATGCGCTGCAGGAACTGCAGCCCTGTCCCCTGTACATTTTTCTAACATTCTTTACAATGATCCAAATTGCTGCCAGGCAAAATATTGCTATAGCAATAATCTCAATAATCTTCATACAATCACCATCCTTTTCGGCCTACTGTCTTCATAGTCTCAAACACTACCTTTAATCTTGTTCTATTACACTTTTCCATTTCATTTTTTACAAATTCACTTATTCAAATCCCAACATTAATCCTATCTGGTATGTCAGTACAGATAATATCCATGCACAGACCAAGCCATATAAGATAGCTATAACTGTCCATTTTACCGATTTGGTCTCGCTTTTTATGCATCCTATGGTTGCAATACAAGGTGAATAAAGGAGTGCCATAAGCATGAAGGAATATGCGGATAAAGGAGTAAAGTGCTGCATAAGTATTGAATCCAATCCATACTCTCCTGCTTTATATACTACTCCAAATGTACTTACAACTACTTCTTTTGCCAGTACTCCAAATATCAGGGCAATTGTCGCCTGCCATGTTCCAAATCCTGCAGGTTTAAATATTGGAGCTATAAAAGAACTTATTTTCCCTATTAAGCTTTCATCGCTGGCATATTCCACACCTGCAGGCAGGCTGGAAAGTAGCCATATTATAACTACTGCTGCCAGAATTATAGTAGTTACTCTCTTTACAAAATCACTTACCTTGTCCCACATATGAATTAATACTCCTCTTAAAGTGGGAATCCTATATGGAGGAAGTTCTATTATAAAAGAGGAATCTTCACTTTCAGGAATCAGTTTACCGAACAATTTAGTTGTAGCTATTGCCATTACTATTCCTATCAGGTATAGGGATGCAACTACCAATGCCTGATTTTTTGAAAAAAATGCACCTGCAAACAAAACATACACAGGAAGACGGGCACTGCATGAAATAAAGGGATTAGCCATAATAGTAATTAGCCTGTCCCGTTTGCTTTCCAAAGTCCTTGTAGCCATTACAGCAGGCACATTACATCCGAATCCCAGTATGAAAGGTATAAATGCTTTGCCGTTGAGACCTACCGTTCTCATAGGTTTGTCCATTATATATGCTACTCTGGCCATATATCCGCTGTCCTCAAGTACGGCAATTGCCATAAAAAGCATAAATAAAACAGGAACTATGCTCAATACTGACCCAACTCCACCTATAATACCATCTATAATGAATGATGTGAAAATTTCAGAGGCACCAATAACAGCCAGGCCGTTTCCTGCCAGTTCGCTCAAACCCTCTACGCCCATCTCCATAAGTCCTACTAAGGGCTCACTAAATTTAAATGTAAACACGAAAACCAGGTACATTACTGCTATAAAGAACGGCAACCCCCAAATTCTATGAGTAAGTACACTGTCAATTTTATCTGTTAAAGTATTAGTTTCTATCTTGGGAGTGCTGACACATTGTTTAACAATTTTATTAATTAACTCATATCTTTTAGAAATTATATATGAGTCAAGTCCGGTCCCCAGCTGATTTTCCAGATTCTTTCTTTCAATCCTAATATAATCTAATAAATCTTTACCATTTTTCATAGCGGAAATCTGGGTATTTAATTTTTCATCATCTTCCAGCAGTTTAATGGAAAGCCACCTTGAAGGGTATTTTTTAGATAATTCACTTATACCATCAATCATTTTGCTGATTTGGAGAATTTTTTCTTCTACCACCGGACCATAATCAACTTTGAACTGTCCTTTTTTCTTTTGAGTTCCCTTTTCTTCCAATTTATGTTTTGTCAATATAATTTCATTGATTTCATCTATACCTAACCTTTTGGTAGCTATGGTCGGTACTATATTTGTACCAAAATATTGAGACAATTTCTCCAAATTAATGTCTATACCTAATTTTTTTGTCTCATCCATCATATTAAGTGCAATAATAACATCCGCATCCATCTCCAGCAGCTGTACCGTAAGATATAAATTCCTGTTAAGGTTGGTAGAATCAACAACATTAACTATTACATCAGGTTTTTCATTTAATATATATTCTCTGGCAACAACCTCATCTTCAGAATAAGCTCCCATACTATATATTCCTGGGAGGTCAACTACCTTTATCAGCTCTCCTCTATATATTATCTCTCCTTCTCTTTTTTCCACAGTAACACCAGGCCAATTACCTACATGCTGTCTTGCACCTGTTATATTGTTAAACAGGCTTGTTTTGCCTGTATTTGGATTACCTGCCAGAGCAACTGTAATACTTCCCATAATTTACCCCCTCTTTTGTTAGACACAACTAACATCCTGGCATAAATTAAACAACAGCAATCTTTTGAGCCATTCCATGCCCTAAAGCAAACCTGCTGTTTCCAACCATTACTATTAAAGGCCCGCCGCTATTGGATAAAACTCTTATTGGTGTTCCTTCAAGAATTCCAATTTCCATTAATTTATTACGGCAATTTCTTCCTCCCATGATTTCTTTAACTTTTACAATTTCACCGGAGTTAATATCATTTAATAAAGTAGGTTTATATTCTTTTATAATATGATTTTTCATTAACAGCACCTCCCCAAAACATTATTATCCGAATCTGCTTTTATCTATATCTATTTTTACTTCTATACTATTCTCTTTAGTTATCATAAATCTATTTTGTCAATTTACTTTTCGATTTATCTTCTTAATATTTCTTATTTTCTTAAATTGTCTTTATTTATTCTTTTTCTATATTGTCTTTAAATTTGTTACCTGTTAGTCTATACATCTTCTTTAGTGTAATTGTCCATAAAATCTATTAACTTATCCAATGAAGTAGAACTTATTGAATGTTCAATCAAACAAGCATCCCTGTGGGAAATCTCTTTACTTACTCCTAAAACCTCCTCAAAAAACCTTACCAAAATATCATGTTTTTCTTTCACTTTCAAGGCTATCTGTTCACCCTTTTCTGTGAGAACCAAAGGACCATATTTTTCATGAGCAACCAGCCCAGCCTTTTTTAGCTGTGAGACTGCCTGATGTACACTGGATTTTGCAACCTCAAGCTCTTCAGCCAGATCTGTTACACGAACCTTTTCATTTTGTTGGCTTATGTTCAATATAGCCTCAAGATAATCCTGCAACGAGGGTGAAACACTAATTTTATTTGTCACATTTTCACATCCAAATTTATTAGTCTTACCTAACATTTATTTTACACTTTACCTCCATAAAAATCAATAATAGGGAAAATTTTTTTTAATATTTATAGACTCCCTCAATCGGACACACTTATACATAACCCTACATATTATGTAGTAGGAATTATTAGTGTAAGATGTGTATAAATATGTTTATATTCCCAATGGGTATAAATCCCCTACTAAATCAGAACTTATGCATACGGCCAGGCTATTTATATTTAAACAACCTCTTTCGCTCGCTTTGGGAGCAACATGCTGATTTGACAAGGCTGGCCATTATAAGTATAGTTTTCGATCTACCTATTAAAGACCACGTTATAAAGCGTCTCCTAAGAAATCCTGAAGACTTTAAATCAGCTTTAGAACCCTACTATGGAAATAAAACTGCCTCTCAATTTGCCAATTTGCTTGCAGAACATCTGACTTTGGCAGCACAGCTTGTTGAGGCAAATAAATCCGGTGATAAGAAGTCAGCAAAGATTTACGAAAAAAAATGGTATGAAAATGCAAGCAATATTGCCTCTTTCCTTAGTTGTATAAATCCCTGCTGGAGCCGTGAAGAATGGGAAAAAATGCTTTTTACCCATTTGGATTTTGTTAAGGCACAGGCAACAAATATGCTCACAAAAGATTATGCCAAAGCTATAGCCATATTTGATCCCTATGAAAGACAGGTTCTGGAAATGGCTGATATTATGTCCATGGGTATAATAAGGCAATTCCCATATAAATTTGTCTATAGCCCGCCCCTTAATCACTAGTTCTAAGGGGCTGACTTTTATATATCAGAGCAGGGAACAATTTCTGTCCTTTAACTGTTAAGCCGCAAGAGAATCTAGAAAATTGCAGCTAATAGCCCAATAAGAATGATTATCGGGGATATGCACCAGGATATACGCTGCATGGTAATATAAAAATCTGAGGGTTCAGGGTTTTCTACACTAAGGGAGTGCCTTAACCGGAAGAAAAATAACGGATACTTTATATCAATTACAGTTATAATAATCAAGAATATGGAAATAACTAAAAGTCTTACATCTCCCCGTATTTGTTCACCTTCCCCAGATGCAAAACTCACAACACTTTTTAGATATATTTTATAATCTGATTTATAAGGATTTTGGTCATTAATAATAATATGCCCGATTCCTTCAATAAATGGTTCTTCGTTTTTATCGAATAAAAATATATCTCCTTCCCTATATCTGCCTTCAAAAATAATATTATTGTTTATATCCTTTATTACTACTTTTTCACGAAAATCCTCATTATTCTTTTCAAAACCTACTTCATATTTCTCAACTATATTATTGGGCAGCCTATAAATAACTTCAATGTTATCATGGATACCTTTTATGCCTTTTACAGTAATGTGTATTTGGCCCCACCGGCCTTTGCCTATATAGTGAGTATCTGCCCCGATAACCTCTTTCTTCAGAAACACCTCATCATATACAACGCCCTTAGTGAAAAAAACAAGAAAATACATCCAGGACAAAGTAATAACTAATAGGGTTAAAGCTATTATAAATATTTTACTTTCTTTAGCTAATCTCTTTATATTTTCAATAACCATAAATATATCCTCACATTTAATTTCACTTTACTGCTTTCTTTATTCTCGAGCAATTTCTTTTATAGCTTAATACTATTCTATAGTACTATTATTAATAATCATATAATTGATATGGTTAACAGTGTTATTGATATATTATCACAAATTGACAGTACTATATCACTTTGTCAGAAAAAATATATGCTTTTTCTGTTATAATAATATTCTTTTGAATAAATAAAACCCATCTCTTAGTTTTGATATAAGAGACGGGTTTATGCTTTTATATATTTTTTAGCTAGTCATTTTATTTTGCCAAAGCTAATTTATAAATTTTTTCAATATCTTCATTATATAATGGCACAAACCTTCCTAAGCATTCTCCTTCCTTCAGGCCAAGATTCTTTACTAATACCGGAATATCCTCTTCTTTTGCACCTAGCTCTTCAAAGTTGGAAGGTAATCCAAGAGATTTCCAGAAGACCTGAAGCCTGTTTATACCTTCAAGAGCTGTAGCTTCAGGATTTGCAAAGTCCATACTGCATCCCCAGACACGTACTGCTATCTGGGCAAATCTGTCGATATCATGCTTCATAACATATTTCATCCATGCTGGGAATACTACTGCCAGACCAGCTCCATGGGGGACATCATACAGCGCTGATAACTCATGTTCAAGAATATGGCTGCTCCAGTCCTGTTGGCGGCCAACACCACAAACATTATTATGGGCTATCATTCCTGCCCACATAATATTTGCTCTGGCTTCATAGTCTCTGGGGTTTTTCATAACTCTTGGAGCTTCTCTAATCATAGTAAGCAATACGGCCTCACAAAGCCGATCTGTTATTTCTACTCCTTTTGTGTTGGTAAAATAACGTTCAAATACATGAGCCATTATATCTGCAACACCGTTTGCAGTCTGATCAGGAGGTAAAGTATAGGTGAGTTCAGGATTCAGGATGGAAAATGTGGGACGCAAATACTCGCTGCCTGCTCCTTTCTTTTTCATATATTTTTCATGAGTGATAACTGTATCAGGTGAACCTTCGCTTCCTGCAGCTGCAATTGTTAATACAGTGCCAACCGGCAGTGCTTCCTTAATTTGTGCCTTGCCGCTAAAAAAGTCCCAAAAATCTCCATCATATTTCACGCCCGCAGCTATGGCTTTTGCTGAATCTATAACACTTCCACCACCAACAGCAAGAATAAAATCAACACCTTCTCTGCGGCATAGATCAATACCCTCATAAACAAGGCCACTTCTGGGATTAGGTACCACACCGCCCAGTTCTATGTAGTCAATTCCCTCTGCTCTCAGAGATTCTTCAACCCTGTCCAAAAGTCCTGACCTTTTAACCGATCCCCCTCCAAAATGGACCAGTACTTTACTTCCTCCAAAACGTCTTACCAAAGATCCTGCTTCTTTTTCTGTGTCTTTCCCGAACATAAAATAGGTGGGACTATAAAAGGTAAAGTTATTCATGGCATCCTCCTTAATTTAATATTATTTTCCATAGTATTGTTTCCGTATATTAATTAGTATAAAGTAACTATAAAAAATCCCTGGTTTCAGGCAATCAACAGACTTACATCTTACCACTTATTATAGTGGACTTTTTCAACATCATATCTGTCTATGGGATCCTTTAATTCATCCGGATAACCTATTGCGATAATGCTAAGAGGCACAACTTCTTCGGGGATTTGCAAAAGTTTTTTGAGAGCATTTACTCTCTCTTCATTGGGATACAGTCCAAGCCACACTGAACCCAGGCCAAGTTCCGTGGCCATCAAAAGAATGTTCTGAGTTGCAGCGGAACAATCCTGTATCCAAAAGTCTCTGACTCTTTCCGATGAAAGGTCTCCGCAGACAATAATCCCATGGCTGGCTTCGCTCAGCATTTTGGAATGGGGGTGAAACTTAGGTATTTCGTTCAGTATATTCCTGTCATTAATAACAATGAAATGCCATGGTTGTGCATTACGTGCCGAAGGTGCCGCAAAACCTGCCCTCAATAACTTCTCAATTGCTTCATCAGGCACCACTTTATTTTTATATTTTCTGATACTTCTTCTTTGAAAAATTATGCTCATCCTATCCCTCCTCAAACTTTGAAAGTTATATTTATATTTATTTTTAAATCTTTAAATAAATAATTCTACATATATAATTCTATCTGCAGAAATCTTATAGCTTAATATATTATTACCACTATTTTTAATCATGTATCAAGAAGTCTCTCGCCTCTATAAGCGGGAGCTGAATTAATCCTAATTAAATTTACAACTAAGATATTACTTGCCAGAAAATTGTCCTGTTTAACTGTCAAACCTAAAAAGCTGGTCTCTCGTGAAATTCCATTCAGGTGTGTTAAGCACATCTCCAAAATTAACAGGATACCAGGGATTGTCTTCAGGATTATCGTAATTCTTTAGAATATGTATATCCTGGGCAGGCATATAACTTTGTGCTATTATAAATATCTTTTCCTTGGTTTCTTCATGTTCTGCCATGTCAAGTATAATAACACAGTGGCCGGGAAGTTCTCCCTTTAAGAATACATCACCCGGTTGCATTTCTTCTAAAGGTATCTTCTTCATTTCCTGAGATAGGGACAATGTCCCGGCATAGGCAAATACCATGTCCATATAATCTCTGAATACTTTATACTCCTCTGAATATTCCCCCTGTTTCACCCAATAGGCATTATTTCCTTCTACTCTTATTCTGTTTCCCTTCATCCAGGTACTATAATCAGCTCTGAAACCATTGGTAAAATTAAAATGTATCCTGTCGTACTCGCCCCTACTAAAGAGATATTCTGCCCATAATCTCATAACTGCATCAGCGCACTGCTGCAAATCCCTGTCACCTACATCAATATCCAGGACAGCCACATGAACGTCTTTACTCTTAATGCTGCCGTCGTAATACTTTACTTTTGATCCATGAGGCTTTAGAGGTAAATTCCTTAAATACTCACCAAAAGAACCCTTTTCTACATCCACCCGTTTGTAACCCTCAGGGACCATTATTCTCTCCTGAACAGTAATTCCCTCTTCATTAATAAGTGAAGTTTTACTTTGCTGTTCAACTATATTTTTTATAACAGTATTATTCTCTGAACTGTTTGAAATGTCATTTAAACTTTTTCCGCTGTTGGTCTGAATATTTTCTGTCTCTCCATTTTGCTCCCCTGATCTAATACCACTGTCAGAACCCGTATAATTGTTTATGGAACATGAAGAAAGAAATACAAGAACTACTAAGATGAATGACAATATTACAATTATTCTCCTCATGATAAACTATGCTCCTGTTGGCATTTCTTTTGTATGTGATTATATTGTAGCTGTTTATGGAAAACTATTCAACTTATTTATCCTGCATTATGTAACGTATTCTCTAACAATATGCTCTTTTTTTATTTTTCAAATTTTGAGATCAAACCACATTAATACTGATATACACCACATTGTTAATATAAATTTCATAAAGAAATTCATTCTATATGTATTGACATAATATCTGTCCATTAATATAATAAAATAGAACATATGAATATACGTTCAATTGTTCAAATGAATTAGTATGAACAGGCAGGTGGTGTTATGTCCAATAATTACGGACAAATTGAAAAATGTGACAGTGATGTAATCCATGAAGAAGTTGTTAATAGAGTAAAGGAAAAAATGCCTCCGGAAGAATCATTGTATGATTTGGCAGAACTATTTAAAGTATTTGGAGATACCACACGGATTAAAATTCTTTGGGCATTGGAAGAAGCTGAAATGTGTGTATGCGATATTGCCGCCCTGTTGAATATGACACAATCAGCAATATCTCACCAGCTAAGGGTGTTAAAGCAAGCTAAACTAGTTAAAAGCAGGAGAGATGGCAAAATAGTATACTACTTACTGGACGACGATCATGTAAGGCAGATATTTGATCAAGGTTTAATCCATATTAATGAAGGCAGGTAAGCCTTTGAACTTTAATTTCATCTTAGATATAAATAGTCCGGAGGGACATGTCATAAAAACTGTATTCAGGAGGTCACTATAATGAAAAAGAAATTCATACTGGAAGGTTTGGGTTGCGCAAACTGTGCTGCGAAGATGGAGAAAGCCATTAATAAGATTGATGGGGTCAAAGAAGCCACCATTAACTTCATGACCACAAAACTTGTCATAGAAGGCGAAGACGAAAAAATGCCGTCAATTATAGAAGCTGCGGAAAAGATAATTAAAAGCATTGAACATGATGTTGTTATGAAAAAAGCTTAGAAATGCTGAAATAGAAATATTGTTACAGAAATATTTGAACAGAAATCCCGGATCTCGTCTAAGTTAAATCGCACAGAGAGGAAAATTTTTATGAGAAAGCATCTTTATAGAATAATCACCGGTGCGGTGGCTTTTATTGCTGCAGTAGCCGTTAATATATATGTTGATACAAATAATGAATGGCTTAAGATTCTTTTATTTTTAACCAGCTATGTGATAGTCGGCGGAGATGTAGTGAAAAAAGCTGTAATAAATATTTTTAGAGGAAAAATTTTTGATGAAAACTTTTTAATGACTATAGCCACAATTGGGGCTTTTTTAATAGGTGAACACCCCGAGGGAGTCGCAGTTATGCTGTTCTACCAGGTTGGGGAACTATTTCAGAGCTATGCTGTTGATAAATCCAGAAAGTCTATAGCAAGCCTTATGAACATACGGCCTGATTTTGCCAATGTTAAAAGAGGAGACGATCTTGTAAGAGTTGATCCTGATGAGGTGCAGATTGGGGATATTATTGTAATTAAAGCCGGAGAAAAAATACCCCTTGACGGAATAGTCATTGAAGGAAATTCAATGGTTGATACTTCTGCTCTTACAGGTGAATCCGTTCCCCGTGAAATAGGACCGGGAAGTGATATTCTTAGCGGGTGTATAAATATTAATGGTGTTATCACAGTAGAAGTTACCAAGGAATATGATGAATCCACAGTAAGCAAAATTCTTGATTTGGTTGAAAATGCAAGCAGCAAAAAATCCAAACCAGAACAATTTATAACAAGATTCGCGGGGTACTACACACCCGTTGTTGTAATTATTGCCGTTTTACTTGCTATTGTGCCTCCACTTGTAATAAAGAGTACCTCATTCAGCAGCTGGCTTTACAGAGCACTGTCTTTTCTTGTGGTTTCCTGTCCCTGTGCTCTTGTTATTTCAATACCTCTAAGTTTTTTCGGCGGAATTGGGGGAGCATCAAGAAATGGTGTTCTGGTTAAAGGAAGCAACTATCTGGAAGCACTGGCTAAAACTGAGGTAATTGTTTTTGATAAAACAGGAACGCTTACCAGAGGAGTATTCAGCGCCCAGGAAATTCATCCGGTAAATATTTCGAAAGAAGAACTATTGGAATTTGCTGCATATGCAGAGAGTTATTCAAATCATCCTATATCCCTTTCATTAAAAAGTGCTTACGGAAAAGAGATCGATAACAAGCGGATTTCTGACATGGAAGAAATTCCCGGTCATGGCGTCAGTGTATCAATTGACGGGAAAAAGGTTTTAGCCGGCAATGACAAACTTATGAAAAAAATGAATATTACTTATACTGAGAAAGAGTCTGCCGGAACAATTGTTCATGTCGCAATAGATAATATGTATGCGGGATACATAGTTATTTCAGATGAAATAAAGCCTGATTCGGCACAAACCATCAAGAAGCTTAAAGAAGCCAATATTAAGCAGACGGTCATGCTTACCGGAGATAATAGAAATGTGGGGTTGAAGGTTGCCAAAGAGCTTGGACTTGATAAAGTTTATACTGATCTTCTTCCTGGAGATAAAGTTGAAAAACTGGAAGAACTATTTCTTCAAAAGTCTGCTAAAGGCAAGCTTGCATTTGTGGGTGACGGAATTAATGACGCTCCTGTTCTCGCCCGTGCTGATATAGGAATAGCTATGGGAGGATTAGGTTCTGACGCGGCTATTGAAGCAGCAGATGTAGTAATTATGACTGATGAGCCTTCTAAGATTGTTACTGCTATGAAAATCTCCATCAGAACTTTGAATATTGCATATCAAAATATTGCATTCGCAATAGGAGTAAAGGTTGCTGTGCTTATTCTGAGTGCTTTAGGATTAGCTCATATGTGGGCTGCAATATTTGCGGATGTAGGAGTAACTATAATAGCAGTGCTAAACGCTTTCAGGGCTTTGAATATAAGGGACGGTTCTCCTGCTCCCAAAAATGGATAAGGAGACAAGTCCCTTGACCCAGAATAAACATAGCTTATCATGACAAGAGAATGTAACATCATAAAATTCATTCGTATATTTATTTATTATTAAACTTATTTATTAAATATTTGATTATATAATTTAAGAACAATATTTACCGGAAATAGACGCTGTTCAAATAAAATAGCCATGGATAAGGCAGCCATAACCAGACCTATTAGGAAATATAAAACATGGGGAAAAGCAACCGTATTTAGCATTATACACTGAACTACAATCCAAATTACTAACGCCCAGCTGAAAACACTGCTTATATATCCTTGAAACCTTGATTTAAAGCGGAACATTAGTGCACTTATGATGTTTCCAATACCAAGTACAACAAATAAAATAATTCCAGGTATCAAATAATTACTAAAAGGTGAATTCTTTAGTGCTTCATTTGGTATTCCCAGTGGATTATGAGGATTAATTATAGCAGCCAGTCCTCCAAACACAGCTCCTATTCCTACAAATAAGTGTAAAACAAACAACGTTCGATACAGTCTCCTCATTCCTAACCTATCCCTCTTTTTAATAAAAAAGCTTTCTATGATAATAATATTTTATCATAGAAAGCTCTTTTCTGGAGGATTTTTTCACAACTTCCAATTAATAAAAATATGGGTGGGACAGAGAATCTGTCTCCGTGGCTCTCCCCGTAGCTCATCCCAAGCCCAGGCATCACCGAAGCAGGAAACGGGAGCAGAAGAACCGTCCCCGTGCTTCGCTTATGTTAAAAGCTTAATACACCTCATCATAACTGCAGCACATTCTGCACGGGTAGCATTTTTCAATGGCATTAAATTTCCCTCACTTCCTACTATCAAGCCAAGAGCTGTGACCTTTTGCACTGCAGCAATTGCCCAATCAGATATTTCAGCTTTATCTTTAAAATCAATTCTGCCTGCATTTAAGTCCAGTCCCAGATATTCCAAACAGTTGTTGAGGATTACCATCATTTCCTGTCTGGTGATTTCTTTATCAGGTTTAAAGCTGCCATCTCCGGTACCGCTTACTATGCCTTTTTCTATAGCAAAACCTACATAAGGCGCAAACCAATCTGATGTTTTTACGTCCTCAGGCAGTGTTCCTGAAATTTCAGGAGGTGTACCTGCTATAATACCTGTAGCGGATAAAATCATTTTCAGGAACTCCGCCCTTGAACAATTCCTTTCAGGTGCAAAGTCATTACTACCTATTCCGTTAACTAGACCTCTTGCTGCAACATATGAAATTATATCCTTTGCCCAGCTGTTTTCTGTGTCATTAAATGTGAAGCTTCTTTCTTCTATAGAATAATCACCGTTTCCATCTAATTTAAAAATCATATTGCCAGAAGTTTCATCATAGTAAGAATATGTTATTACTTTTCCATCCTTTAATGCTGCCATGTTATATGCATTTGGTTTCGAATCTGAATTTGCATCTTCATCATCATTTTGAGGAAGCCTTACTTTAATAATACCTCCGACTTTTCCCGTATTTCCAATTTTAACCGAAATGTTCCTGCCGTCCTGGATTACTGAAATACTTACGCTGTCGCTATTTGGATTGTTCTTAATTTCATCCCTAAGGGCATTTACGGTATCGTTATCTAAAATCAGCTCCACATTCTTGAAGTTTATCTTTAGCCTGTCGGTTTCCATATCAAGTATGTCTTTACCCAAGTCTATAGTATCTTTGTCCTCCTTTGCTGTCAGAACCAGCATCTCACTATCATATTTATAAGTTACATCTTCTTCATACACCATATAAACCGGGCTTATATCATAGGACCGCTTCCATACTGTTACACTGATCAGGGCATAAAGGTCATTAGGATTTATAACATTATCCTCTCTTATTATAGCACCTTTTAGATTATAGGTTGTTGCAACATCAGGGTTATATGCACCCGGATCCCAAATAACAGGATACTCAACCTCTTCCCCTGTATTCAAAGTTACTTTTACTGTTTCAGGTAAATCCAGATTGTCAAAGGATGTTCCACTGTAGACAGTTTTACTGTCTATGGCATCCATCGATACAATACTTTTGACAAAATTAAGAGTAAATTCCTTCGTTATCGGGGTTCCAATATCTTCGTAAACACCGTCCAGGACATGTTTACCCTGTGCTGTAACTGAAATTGTAACTGAGGGCTTATCCATTGCCTTTTTCAGTATAAGCTGGTTTGCCATAAGTTCAAAATACTCGTTGTCGGCAATGGTATAATCATATATAACACCTATGGGAGCCCCCTGTATGGAAAAACGTGCAACAGGTGAGCCTATTTCTGAAGTTGTAACACCAGTTGTTGAAATCCTTATATCTACATTCCCATAGGGCTGCTTAACTGTAACATTTATTGTTGATTCCAGGCTGTAATAATCAGTAATATAGTATTCACAATGAATAACCGCTTCTCCGGAATAATAGGCGTTTATAACACCATTTTCATCAACAGATACTATATCACTGCCATATATCACACTATATGATACATTGTTATCAAGCTTAAATTCTTTGCCGCTTTCAGAAACGCCAAATACATTAATCTTAGCCGTATCACCCTGGTTAAGTTCAATCCCTTCAATATTGACATTATTCTCATCCTTAATTAATAGCGACTTAAGACTTGATAACTCTGAAGGTATTACTTCCACATACATTGCTGTTTCATTACCCGCAGGATCAACTGCAGTAACCTTTAATTCATCCCGGGTATTTACCTGTGTTCCAATGTATGTGAAGCTTCCACCCAATACAGGTACAGCTGTCCTGTTGTTTCCGGTTACTCCGCTATCCTGATTGTCTGAGCTGTTTTCAATGTATACCCGCGCATTAGGCTCGCTTGTTCCAACAATCTCATATCTCCCATTGCTGCTTAAAACGCTTGATGAATTGAGAAGAAGTTCAGGCTTCACCGTATCCAGGGTTATAACCAGTTTTGATGAAGTGTAATCATTATTTTCATTAACAGCCAAAAAGTCTATAACACTGCCTCCATCATCAAGTTCTACAGGAATTTCAAGAGAAGTGTCGGCATTAACTGTATATATTTCACCATTGGTTATCCCGTCTACCCAGTAAGAAACCTCCACATTCTGGTCTGGAATATATTTTACAACCGGATTGCTCTGATTGGTGGTTACACCAACAGTATTTTCATTTTTACCATCTGCCTTTGTTGCAGTTGTGTCATTGACTTTCAGTGTAACCTTTGCAGGATTCGGCACAGGCAGGTAAATTGGATCCGAAATATATTCTTCACTGGTGTAAGTAATATAATTTTTCTCATTATATGAGTAAACCTTGATTCTGTATGATTTTCCAGGAACAATTCCCGAGTTTTTAAAGCCGGTAGGATTGCCGTTTTCATCATAACCTATAGCAACAGTGGACTGATTGCCAATGTAAACCATTGTTTTATCGGTTGTTATACCCTCAAAACCTTCTATCTGATTGCCATTTTCATCAAGAATAGTTACAACATATCCCTGTGCATTTGCAACATCGTCATAGGTTACCTTAAACTGTCCGTCTCCCCCTGGTAAAACCCTTATATTCTGAGGCATATCAGGTACATTGGGATTTACATAAGTAAATATTTCATCTGACAGTTCACTGGAATAGACTTCATTTTCATGTCTTAACACAACTCTTACCTGGTAGTTTCCACTTGTCAATCTTTCAGGTATATCAACAAGTGCCTCCTTATTCTTTGCAGGGATCCCTTGTGCAGCTCTAATACCCGGATCGTATCCTTCTGCCATTTTTTTATTGTATTCTTCTTCATTGCCTTCATAATCCTCCAGATCAACTGTTTTCTGGATTTCAGAAAGATGTATGTCAACAGTATAGCTGTCATCGATATTTAAAGCATCCCAATTTACTATAAGCTGTTCATTGGAAACCTGCTGGAAGGACACATTCTTAATTTCAGGAAGTGCCATAACATCCATTGCCCTGCAGTCAACTGCCTTGTCAGTTGTAATCGTCCAGATTCCGTTCTCGGGATCTTCTACGGAAATATACACCAGTTGCTCGGTAATTCCGCTTTTACTTTCATTTTCATTTATAGTCTGAATACGGTAGTTTTCATTTTCTTTAAGTATATATTCACTGCCGTCAGGCCTGGTTACGCTTATGGACGGCATATCACCTGTATACTGAAGTTCAAACAATGCATAATCCTGATCCTTAACCTCTATTTCATGTTTTGTGTCATATGCCATAAGCCTTGCGTCATTGCTTCTTTTTGATGAGTATGTTTCCCTCATGTTTCCACCGAAAAGAATAATGCCGCTGCTGTTGCTTTGTTCATTGTCTACATATTGATACCCAATTGCATTTTCTATTTCTTCGATTGGAATGTTTAATTCCTGTGAAATATATGCAAAGTCGTCGTTAAATCTAACCTTTTTATCAGCCCAGTAATAACTTACAGAAACAGGAATTCCGATTACCCTAATTCCGCAAAAAGCCCGGTAGGTACTAAGTTCCGCCATTATTGCAGCAAGCTCAATGCCTCCTATAAGCGGAATATATTTTGGAATAAATAATCCAACATAAGCTTTGCCTCCGAGAGATACATTACCAAAAATGCTGTCGATTCTAGGATCCGCTACAAGCCAGATTGATGCCTCGCCCTTAATTATATCAAGAATATTCATGGAAATGCCTGCCCCAATATCAACACAAGGGTACATTACACCGTTATATTCAGTAAAATAAACCAGGAACTTTGCATAGGCTCCGTCAATCATCTTAAGCCCTACGATTTTGCCTTCTTCAGCTGTGAACTGAAAACCGTTTAAACCAAATTCCAACGCAATTGTTTCAAGCTGGAAGGAATAAAGTGTAGGATCGGCATATCCTGAAATCAGTTTTAAGGTAAGTGGTGGTATTACATTATAATACCCCTTAATAGTATTATATAAATTATATACGCCTCCGCCCATTTTGGTTAAGTATCCAACATTTGCCGGACCCGCGCCAAGTGGAATTCTTAACGTATCACCGCCTAACACAAGCTCCACGCTGTCAGGTATGCAGCCTCCCCCTGTTTCAAAGACAAGTGCAACTGTCCCTTCACATTCAAAGGCATCACCAACTTTAAAACCTGCATTTATTGCCGCATACATGCCGTCATAGTTTATTGAGTCAAGCGCAAAGGCAGCATGAGCTCCTCCTGCCTTAAGTTTGGGTATTGAACCATCATCAATCTGGACGCTTCCGTTAGCAATTATTCCCACCATGTGTTTAAGACTTTTTCTTTATTTTCTACCATTGATTTTACTGCATTTCATGCCATTATTATTTCTATTTTCATTAAAAAATTATCGCTTCAAAAAATTTTAGTACGTTTTTAGTACGGTCATTTTCATTCATTGTTTTTATTTTCTATAGTGTCAATACTATCATTTTATGACCTTGCTTAAATCCATTTTAGCATATATAACCCTGTGAATCTCAACAACCTGTTCTTTAACCACATAGAACACTAAATAGTTTTTTACAGGTAATACTCTATATTCATTTTCAAGGGATTTTTCAGGATAATATATCCTGCATGAATACGGAAACTGTGCAAGCCTTGATATAGAAGTATCCAATGCATCAATTAAATCCATTGCTGCCTTTGGTGCTTTTAACTCATCTGCAATATAAGACACAATATTATATAAATCTTTACTTGCCAAAGGCAGGTATCTAATTTCATACTTCATCAGATTCCACCTTATCCGTTAACCTTGCCCTTAATTCATTAAATACTTCTTTATGGGAATAACGTTTATCAGTTGATTTTGCTTCCAGTTCCGCTTCCTTCAACTTAAAGTAAATTTCACTTTCAAACAGTTTGCGTTCATAAGCTTCCATACTCATAACAACCATATCACCATAACCATTCTTGGTCAAAAATACTGGTTCTTGAGTTTCATGGATAATCCTTGATATATCAGCAAAATTATTTCTTAAATCTGATACTGGTCTAATATGTGGCATACAATTATCACCCCTTTATTAGTTTAGCATAATTTTATCATAATTATGCTAAAACATCAATAAAACTATAAAAGTTATTTTTCCTCATTAAGTTGTTCTAATGGTTTTATATTAAATGGGTCAGTTAAATCCTTGCCTTCAAACTTTTCCAAGAATTCCAATAATGCAGTTCTTCTTACCTTCATGCTTCCAAGTTTTATAGCTGGTAGTAAACCTGCCTTAATTAAACTGTAAATGTAAGCTGAATTACATTTAACCAGTTCAGCAACTTCACTTACAG
>DULL01000029.1 GCA_012840395.1 Clostridiaceae bacterium
AAGTTGTTCCTTTTACAGGGGAAAGGGGTAAGGGAAAAGGGATAAGGATAGAAAGATAAAATCCTTTGTAACCAGCATGATAAGTGGATTACAAAGGATTGATTTATTTTATTGGATAACATCCTTATCCCTTAAACCTATTCACTTAATCCTGTTCCGAAGGAACATCTTTATTTTCAGCGGAACGACTTTATTTGCAATGGAACGAGTTTATTTGATGTTTACAACATGAAGACTTAAAAAAAGGAGCTATTCCAGCTCCTTTACCATAAGTGCCCTGATATATCCCCGTTCTTTTGTAGTAGAGTCGACATAAAACCCTCTGCTGTAATAAAAGCATATTAAATCTTTATTTTTTGATGCCGTGTGAAGCACAATTTTTTTCACACCTCTTGTTTTTAAGGCATTTTCAACGTGCTCAAGAAGTGATTTGCCTATTCCAAGATTCTGGTATTCTGGCAAAACTCCAAATCTGCTAATGTAAGCTGAGCCATCCTGCAAAATTTCCACCCTTATTGAACCAACAGGTTTTTTGTTTACTAATAAAATATATACATCTTTTTTATCAATATCATTAACAATATCATCAAGGGATTCGGTAAGGGCCTCGATTGCCACAGTCAATCCGGAATCCTTCACATATTTGATGAAAGATTCCCTGGTTATATTCAATATGGCTTCTGCATCATCTTTTATAGCTTTTCTGATTGTAAAACAATCATATTTGTTAACTGTCATAGCAGCATATTTTTTACTAGTTATAGTTTCCCTTAATACTGTATTCATAGATATCTACTTCTTTATACTCTATTCTTTGTATCATTCTAACCCATAAGCAGTACCATGATAGCTTTTTGCACATGCAACCTGTTTTCTGCCTCTTCAAAAATCATTGACTGAGGTCCGTCAATTATCTCTTCAGTAACTTCAAAACCCCTGTATGCAGGCAGGCAGTGCAGGAATATGGCATCATCCTTTGCCAATGAGAACAATTCTTTATTTACTTGATATGGTTTGAATATTTTTATCCTTTCTTCTTTTTCAGCTTCCTGTCCCATACTTACCCATGTATCTGTGTATACTACGTCAGCATCCTTTACCGCTTCTTCAGGATGGTGAGTAAGCACTATCCTGGAGCCTGATACTTCAGCTGATGCCAGGGCTTCCTGAACAATACTGTCATTACACTCAAATCCGGCGGGGGTGGCGACTGAAATATCCATACCAACTTTGGCACAACCGTGAAGGAGTGAATTAGCCACGTTATTGCCGTCACCAACATAGGCCATTTTCAAGCCTTTTAATGTTCCCTTTGCTTCATATACAGTAAACAGGTCCGCCAGCACCTGGCATGGATGCATAAGATCAGTCAGACCGTTAATTACGGGAATACTGCCAAATTCAGCAAGATCTTCAACATCTTTTTGCTTATATGTTCTTATCATTATTCCGTCCAGATATCTTGACAATACCTGGGCAGTGTCATAAATTGTCTCTCCTCTTCCAAGCTGTATATCGTTGGAGCTCAGGAACAGGGCATAGCCTCCCAGCTGATACATTCCTACTTCGAAAGAAACTCTTGTTCTTGTGGAAGATTTGGTAAAAATCATGCCCAAAGTTTTCCCTTTCAGTAAATGGTGCTGGACTCCTTCTTTAAACTGCCTTTTTAGTTTTTCAGAAAGTCTGAATATCTCTTCTATTTCCTGAAGTGAAAGGTCGTTTAAGGACAATAAATGCTTCATGTTCAAACCTCCAATAAAATTAAAAGAAATACAAAATAATTAAAAATGATTAAAAGCAATATAAAATGATAAAGGCAATATAAAATAATTGCTACCAAACAAATAACCTCTACAAAAAATCATTACAAGCAATTGCTACAAAATAACTACTTCAAAACAACTACTACAAACAACTACTTCAAAACAACTACTTCAAAACAACTACTACAAACAACTCAATAAAAGAACTACTATTCAATGTCAGGATACAAATAATTCGGATACAAATAATTTATGCAAGATAATTAAATTTAAATCTTCCAGTTAATTAAATATATCTTCTGGTTTTAAATTTATTCCAGGTTACCCAGTACTGAATCCAATACAGATACCATACCGTCTATATCCTCTTCTGTGACTATCAGGGGAGGGGAAATTCTGAGAATATTGGTTCCCACATTTCCAATTAAGTATCCTCTATTAAAACATTCATCCTTAATTTCTTTAGCTTTTGGTATGGAAAACTGAATTCCTAACAGCAATCCTTTGTACCTGATTTCAGTTATGACACTGTATTTCTCTTTGAGGTCAGATAGCTTCCCGGCGAAGTACCGGCCCATTTTGTCGGCATTATCTACTAGATTTTCATTTAACAACACGTCCATAACTGCCAATCCGGCTGCGCAAGCCAGAGGATTTCCGCCGAATGTTGAACCATGGTCTCCCGGTTCGAAGGCCTGTGCAACGAAATCCTTTGCGCATAAAGCTCCTATTGGGAAACCTCCACCTAAAGCCTTGGCCAATGTAAATATATCAGGTTCTATATCATAATGTTGATACCCAAAAAGTTTACCTGTTCTTCCAAGACCGCATTGTACTTCATCAAGTATTAATAATATGCCTTTTTCATCACATAATTTGCGTACACCCTGCATATATTCGTATGTGGTGGGACGCACGCCGCTTTCTCCCTGAACAGGTTCCAGCATTATTGCACAGGTATTGTCATTAATTGCATTTTCAAGAGCAGCCAGGTCATTTATAGGGACTTTAGTAAATTTGGGCGTGAGAGGACAATAGGGTTTCTGATACTTTTCCTGGCCTGTTGCGGCTATTGTAGCAAGAGTTCTTCCGTGGAAGGAATTTTCAAGTGTTATTATCTCGTATTTATCATTAAACCCTTTCTTCTTGAAATACAAACGGGCAAGTTTTATTGCGCCTTCATTTGCCTCTGCTCCGCTATTGGCAAAAAATACTTTATCAGCACAGGAATTTTCCACTAAAACCTTTGCAAGCTTTGCCTGATTTTCAATGTAATAAAGGCTTGAGCAATGGATAAATTTTTCGGCCTGCTCCTGTATAGCTTTAACTAGTCTTGGATGAGAATGTCCCAGCGCGTTTACCGCAATTCCTGCGAGAAAATCATAATATTTATTACCCTTGTCATCCCAGAGATTAATTCCTTTACCATATTGAAAACAGACAGGAGTCCTGTTCCCAAAAGTATTCATATAATATTTTTTATCCATTTCTATAACTTCGCTAAGGTTCATTTTCAGTACTCCTTGTTATTTTATTATCATTGTGCCTATTCCTTGATTTGTGAAGACTTCAAGCAAAATTGAGTGAGGTACCCTTCCATCAAGTATATGCGTAGTACCAACACCTTTTTCAAGGGCTTCAATACAACCTAAAATTTTAGGTATCATACCACCGACTATAACGTTCTTTTCTATAAGTTCCTTTGCTTCTTGTATAGTAAGTGAAGATATAATTTCATTGCTGTCCTTGGATAATTTCACGCCTTCAACATCAGTTAAAAGAATAAGTTTTTCAGCTTTTAAAGCAGCGGCAACTTCGCTTGCCACTGTGTCTGCATTAATATTGTAGCTTTTGCCGTCTTTGCCTACCCCGATGGGGGCTACTACAGGGATATATTCATCCTTTGATATAAGCTCTATAACTTTTGCGTTTACATTGATAATTTTTCCCACATAACCTATATCTCTTTCCACTCCGTCAACTACCGGTTTGTGCTGCCGGCACTCCAGGAGGTTCCCGTCAATGCCACAAAGACCTATAGCTTTGCCTCCCTTGTGATTTAGCATGGATACTATTTCCTTATTAGTTTTTCCTACAAGCACCATTTGTGCTACTTCCATTGTGGCAGCATCGGTTACTCTCAGCCCGTTTACAAATTCACTTTTTATATCAAACTTCTCGAGAGCCTTGTTGATATCCGGGCCTCCTCCGTGAACAACAATTGGATGGAGACCTATATATTTTAACAAGATAATATCTTCCATGACAGAGTTTTTCAAAGTGTCGTTTATCATTGCATTTCCGCCGTACTTAATAACTACGGTTTTGCCATAAAACTTCTGAATATAGGGTAAAGCTTCTATTAATATCTGAGCTTTTTTAATAATCGTTTCCATAGGACCTCCCAAAAACCTCCTTACACCGGGTTAAATTCATTATTTCTAAATATTTTATCTTGAATAGCAAACTTCAATTTTTTATTATTACTACTTATTCCTTATAAATAATAGCCTGGGCTGGACAGTCCTGTTTCTTCAGGTAATCCGCACATAATGTTAAGATCCTGGACAGCCTGGCCTGCGGCACCTTTACCAAGGTTATCCAGAGCGGATAATACTATAACTCTGTTGAGCCTTTCATCTACAACCAATCCGATATCAATGAAATTAGAACCTGCTACATTCTTGGTTTCAGGAATTTGACCTTCATCTAATATCCTTACGAAAAAGTCGTTTTTATAGTGCTCTTTATATATATCTATTAGTTCAGATGCAGTTATTTTTTCCGCCAAGTTTGCATAAATTGTTGCAAGCATGCCTCTCTTCATAGGAGCAAGGTGAGGAGTAAAAGATACCATCAAAGGTTCGCCTGCTATAAAACTTAGTTCCTGTTCTATTTCAGAAGTATGCCTGTGTGTTGCCACTTTATATGCTTTAAAGTTTTCAGTACATTCACAGAACTGGTAGGGCAGGCTTGTGGTTCTTCCGGCTCCTGTTACTCCGGAAGCGGCATCAATAATAATATTTTTCTTCTCAATAAGATTATTTTTAAGAAGAGGCCAGATACCCAGAATAGAACAGGTTGGGTAGCAGCCCGGATTAGCCACCAGTTGAGCATCTTTAATCTGATTTCTGTATATTTCAGGCAAGCCGTATACTGAAATTTCCAGTAATTCAGGCATGCCATGGGTTGTATTGTACCATTTTTCATAAACTTCAACAGATTTGTATCTAAAATCACCACTATGATCAAGGACTCTTATTCCTCTTGATATAAGTTGGGGAATTACATCTTTGGATACCCCGTGGGGAAGAGCAGTGATTACTATATCTGAAACCTGGGCAATTTTGTCTATATCCAGGGCACTACACTCCATATCAAAAACATTTTTTAGATTTGGATAAATATCCGAAATCTTATTTCCTACAAAATTCTGAGAAACTACTGCAGCAATATTGAATTCCGGATGGTTATGAATCAGGCGGACCATTTCAATACCAACATATCCTGTAGCGCCGATAATACTTACATTCACCACTTATAACACCTCTGATATAAAAAGTTAAATAATTGTTTCATAATTATACATCCAAATGTATAAAAATTCAATAGGAATTAGAGAAATTTGTTATATGTATACAATATTTTCAAATATGAGTTGCTGATTATATTTTGGTAACGAGATATGAAGATAAAATTATACCTATTTTATTATGCAATATGGCTAAATTGAAAAAATTAAATTTGTCTAAAAGTATACTAGTTGTTGTCGAGAATTAAGTGTTATACTATACGTGTTAATTTATCTTTTTTAGATATATAGGAGGGGAAAAAATGGCAAGTGTACAGTTAAAACACGTGTATAAGAGGTTTGAGGGTGGAGTAACAGCTGTTAGTGATTTTAACCTTGATATCGAAGATAAAGAGTTTATTATTTTAGTTGGTCCCTCTGGCTGTGGTAAGACCACTACATTAAGAATGATAGCAGGCCTCGAAGAAATTTCCGAAGGTGAAATTTATATTGATGGTAAGCTGGTAAATGATGTTCAGCCAAAAGACAGAGATATCGCAATGGTTTTCCAGAACTACGCTCTCTATCCTCACATGTCAGTATTTGACAACATGGCTTTCGGACTTAAATTAAGAAAGACTCCTAAGGATGAAATAAAGAGAAGAGTTCATGAAGCTGCAAAAATTCTCGATATTGAGCATCTGTTAGACAGAAAGCCAAAGGCTTTGTCAGGTGGACAAAGACAGAGAGTTGCTCTTGGCCGTGCTATAGTTCGTGAACCAAAGGTATTCCTTATGGACGAGCCTCTTTCAAACTTGGATGCTAAATTAAGAGTTCAGATGAGAATAGAAATCAGTAAGTTGCACCAGAAATTACAAACAACTATAATTTACGTTACCCATGACCAGACAGAAGCTATGACAATGGGTACAAGAATCGTAGTTATGAAAGATGGATTTATACAGCAAGTTGATACACCGCAAGCATTATATACTAAGCCATGTAATATGTTTGTTGCAGGATTTATCGGAAGCCCTCAAATGAACTTCATTAATGTAAAATTAGAAAAACGTGGCGAAGAAACATACATGCTCTTTGGCAAAAATGCAATCAAGCTTCCTGCTCATAAAGCTAAATTATTGGAAGGCACAGATTATGTAGGAAAAGAAGTTGTCATGGGTATCAGGCCTGAGGCAATTTCAGATGATGAAGATGATGTACAGGCTAATCCTGACTGTGTTCTTGAAGCAGATGTTGAAGTGCTTGAAATGCTTGGCTCTGAAACATTCCTGTATCTGCATGTTGACGATATTAACTTAACTGCAAGAGTTAACCCGAATACAAAGGCTAAGGCAGGAAAGAGAGTAAAGATTTGTCTTGATACAGATAAATGCCATCTGTTTGACAAAGAAACTGAGAAAACAATAATCAATTAATGAAAATATAAAATAATAGTCTTTGAATTAAAAAAGAGGAAGATTTAATATATCTTCCTCTTTTTATTATAAAATAGTATAATAAATAGAAGAAAAAAGGAAAGGACAAGATTTGATGAAACTACTACAGAACCTTGTAAATCAGGCAAAACAAAATATTAAGGCTGAGTTTGGGGTTATCAATGAAAGTGGATTGATACTAGCCTGTTCTGATGAGAGAAATGTAGGAAAGAAAATGGATATACCGGAAGATTTCATTGAAGGACAGAATTTATCCATTGTAGTAGATGGTATTACTTACAGAAAGGTATTCATAAGAAATAAATTAGAGTATATTACATTCATCAAATCTGATAGTGAAGAGTATTATAACTATCTGTCTCTTTTTTGCATAAATATAATTAATCTAAAAACATATCATGAAGAAAAATTTGACAAGAGAAGCTTTATTAAAAATATTATTTTAGATAATATTCTGCCAGGGGATATTTCTATCAGGGCAAAGGAACTTCGCATGGCTACCAATGTTTACAGAGTGGTATTTTTGATAAAGACAGAAAAATCCAGCGAAGTTTATTCCAGTGAAATTATTCAAAACCTGTTTCCAAATAGATCTAAAGATTTCATTGTTGTATTGGATGAAGAAAATATAGTTTTGGTAAAAGAGTTAAAATCTAAAGATGATAAAGCAGAAATTGAAAAAATAGCTGCAGTAATTATAGACAACCTTAATGCCGAATCAATGGTAAAAGCTCACGTGGGTATAGGAACTGTTGTTGATGATATAAAGGATATTGGACGTTCTTTTAAAGAAGCTCAAACTGCATTAATGGTAGGAGCTATATTTGAAAGTGAAAAGAAAATCGTGAATTATGAGAAGCTTGGAATAGGCAGATTAATATACCAGCTGCCGGAAACTCTTTGCAGAATGTTCCTTAATGAAGTATTCCCCGAAGGGGCTTTAGAGTCTTTGGATGATGAAACTCTTATTACCATACAGAAATTTTTTGAAAATGATCTTAATATCAGCGAAACTTCCCGTCAATTGTATGTTCATAGAAATACCCTCGTATATAGGTTAGAAAAGATATATAAGATAACAGGGCTTGACCTTAGAAAATTGGATGATGCAATAACTTTTAAGGTATCAACCTTAGTTAAAAAATATCTGGATAACTATGCAGCCAAGGGTTAATTTGCCGTAGTGTGATGATGCGAACAATTGACAGGGTTTTTTCCTTGAGTTATAAGTTATTTTAGCTTATAATGAATAATTATGTATAGTGGATAAATATGAATAATTACTGAGAATGCAACAAATGGATGAGGCGAATAAAATGGTTGAATTTATAGGTGTAGAAAAAAAATATCCTAATGGTACTGTCGCTTTAAAAGATATCAGTTTTAGAATAGATAAAGGTGAATTTGTATTTATTATAGGTTCAAGCGGCTCAGGGAAATCCACAATGCTCAAGCTTATGATGAAAGAGGAAGAACCTACAGCCGGTCAGGTTTTTGTAAACGGGTATGATGTAGCATCCCTTAGCAGGAAAGAAATACCCAGCTTAAGAAGAAGCCTTGGAGTAGTGTTTCAGGATTTTAGACTTCTTCCCAATAAGACAGTTTATGAAAATGTTGCTTTTGCCATGCAGATAACTGAAGCTACTCCAAAAGAAATTCGCCGCCAGGTTCCAATGGCGCTTGCGCTTGTAGGATTAAGCAGAAAGGCTAATGTTTGTCCCGGACAGCTTTCAGGAGGAGAACAGCAGAGAACAGCTTTAGCACGTGCACTGGTGAATAACCCCTCTATTCTGATTGCCGATGAACCTACCGGAAATCTTGACCCTGAAAATTCATGGGAGATAATTAGGTTATTAGCGGAAATAAATAACAGAGGAACTACAGTTATAGTTGCCACCCATGAAAAAAGTATTGTAGATGCCATGAAGAAAAGGGTTATAGCACTAAACAGAGGGGTATTAGTAAGAGACCAGCAGAAAGGACTCTATGAAGATGAAAATAAGAACTTTCCGATACATGTTTAAAGAAGGTTTGATAAATACATATAAGAATAAACTGATGTCACTTGCATCAATAACAGCGGTAATTGCGTCATTAGTGATATTTGGTTTGTTTTTTCTATTGCTGGAGAACATAAGATATAACGCAAATATCCTTAATGAACAGCAGGAAATGAAGGTATTTTGCGATTATGAACTGGAAGAGGAAAAAATTAAGGAAATTGAGAAGGCTCTGAAACAAATTGAGAATATTAAAGATTACCGACTTATAACCGCCAGGGAAGCCTTTGAAGAATATAAGATTGAATTGGGAGAAAACGCAGATATCCTGGAAGGATTTGATGAAAATACCCTTCTGTCTGCTTCCTTTATAGTTACACTAAACAACCCTGATCTAAGCAGAGAAACAGAAAAGCAGATAATGGCTATTGAAGGAGTAAGGAAAGTAGCTTATTATCAGGAAGTTATTGACTTTATTTCAAGACTGTCAAAATGGATTAATGCTGTAAGCTGGGTATTGATATTTATACTTTTATTAATATCGGTATTTATTATATCTAATACAATAAGGTTGACAGTATTTGCTAGAAGAAGAGAGATAAGCATAATGAAATATATTGGGGCTACAGACTGGTTTATACGTTGGCCTTTTATATTTGAAGGTGTTATAATAGGCTTAATAGGTGCAATTATAGCTGCAGTACTTACAAATTATGGATATGGCATTATTGAAACTAAGTTTAATACAGAATTGTTTGAAGTCGGAAGTAATTACTTTAGTTTAGTCAGTAAGAATGATATCAGTCTCCGGTTATCATTATTTTATTGTCTGACAGGATGCACGGTGGGTGCTGTAGGCAGTCTGATATCAATTCGAAAATATTTAAGTGTTTGATGTGCATTTTTGGGAGGTTGCTATAATGAAAGCTAAAAGAATTTTGTCAGTTGGGCTAATTCTGATATTTATCTTTTCTTGTGCTTTTACTGTAGTAGCTGGTCAATTGGAAGAAGCTCAACAGAGAAAGAATGAAATTGAAAGTAAGTTAAAAGATGTTGCGCAAGAAAAAAAGGAACTTGAGGCAGAGAAAAAAAGACTGGAAGAAGATAAGAAAAACCTTTTAAATGCACAGGCTCAAGAGACCAAGGAGTATGAAAAACTTGTAGAAGAACTGAATAAACTGGAAGAAGAATTAGCAAAGATAGAGGATAGCATACGTCAAGCTGAGAAAGATTTGGAAGAAAAGACCGAACAGGTAAAAATAAGACTGAGAGTTATGTATGAGAGCTCAAAAAGTTCCATTCTTTATTCTCTTATTAATTCAAAGTCATTAACGGACTTTTTTGAAAAAATAGAACTTATTAGTTTTATAGCTAAAAAAGATAGTGAAATGATAGAAGAATTAAAATTTATGAAAGCAGACGTTGAATACATGAGACAACTAAAGGCACAAGAAATAGAGGGAGTAGAAAATAAAAAGGTTGAAACCAGGGAACGTTTAGATAATCTCACAGCTTCAAGAGCTGAAATTGAACAAAGACTGAATCAAAGACTTCAAGACTTAAAAAGGATTGAACAGCTTGAGGACCAGCTTCTGGAAGAATCCAGGAAAGCAGATAAGGAAATAGCTGCGCTGCTTAGTAATAATCCTTATGTTGGTGGAAGCATGGTTTGGCCAGCGCCTGGGAATTATAGAGTTACGTCCCAGTATGGGATGAGATTCCATCCAATTCTTAAGGTGAACAGAATGCATAGCGGAATTGATATAGACGCTGATACGGGGGATGACATTGTTGCTGCAAATGACGGGACTGTTATTTTGTCGGGGACTACTTCAGGTTATGGCAAGAGAATAGTTATTGATCATGGGGGAGGAATATCCACTCTTTACGCTCACTGCAGCAAGTTGCTTGTTTCAGTTGGCGATAAAGTTAAAGCAGGCCAGGTAATTGCAAAAGTAGGCAGTACTGGTCTCTCTACAGGGCCGCATCTCCATTTTGAAGTAAGGGAAAACGATAAAACTGTAGATCCTTTAAAGGGATATTTGTCTAAATAATTGGTTTATTTCCATTACCCTGTGCATATGTTTATTATCAGAGTATATTTTCTATTATAAAAGCTGTCAGCAGCTTAAGACACAGGTTATGGAGGAGTGTTTATTTTGATCAGAAATAAAAAATTAATTATCTACACAGTAGCCATAATCACTGTTACCTCAGTGATTACATTTTTTACAACAGTATTTATAATGTTTGGCAATGTTTTTTTTAATGCCAAATATGAAATCTATTTCGATTCCGATTCTGTAGACATAAATAATATCAAGAGGTTTAATGAAGTCAGGAATATTTTAAAGAAGGAGTACTATAAGGATATAGATGAAAATGTTTTGCTTGAGGGAGCAATTGCGGGCATGGCCAATTCACTGGGAGATCCTTATACTGTATACCTTACTAAAGACCAGATGAAGGCATTCAGGGAAAAATCAGACGGAAGTTATGTTGGCATAGGAGTATCAGTTATTGAAGATAAGGACGGGCTGCTTACGGTAGTGGAGCCTTTCGAAGGTTCTCCTGCACTGGAGGCGGGAGTTCAAAAGGGAGATAAAATTATTAATGTTGATGGTGTTGATGTAACATCAATAAGGGACGATGATGTTATAATCGGCATGATACGGGGGAAAGAGGGTACTATATGTAAAATAACCATGTTAAGGCCCTCTGAAGGCAGGGCTATTGATTTTGAAATACCAAGAAAAAGAATAAAGATAGCAAATATTAAAAGCGAAATGTTGGCTGATAATATTGGATATATTAAAATTATTATGTTTGATTCAGAGATTGCGAGTTACTTCCAACAGCATCTTTATGGATTATTAAAGCAGGGAATGAAAGGTCTGATTATTGATCTTAGAGATAATCCGGGAGGTTCCTATGATCAGGTAGTTAAAATTGCAGACATCCTTCTTCCGGAAGGTTTGATTGTTTACACAGAGGATAGGAACAATAACAGAGTTGAGGAAAAGTCTGATAAACTTAATCTGCAGATGCCTATTGCAGTATTGATAAACAATAACAGTGCCAGCGCATCTGAAATTTTAGCAGGAGCATTGAAAGACCATAAAAAAGGTGTTTTAGTGGGAACCAAGACTTTTGGCAAGGGATTGGTTCAGGCTGTCCTTCCTTTGACCGGAGGTGCCGGAATTAAAGTAACTGTATCCAGGTATTTTACTCCTTCGGGAGTATGTATCCAGGATGTTGGCATTGAGCCCGATGTAGAAGTACTTCTTCCCAAAGAATATAGTAACTTGCCGGTATCCCAGGTTCCCAGAGGTGAAGACACACAACTTGAAACAGCAATTCAGATATTAAAGGCTAAACAACAGTAATGCCTCCCTGTTGCACCTCTAATAATATGAGAGAATTCTCATAGATTATTGTAAAAATTGAATAAAAAAGGTATTCTTCGCAAAATATATTCATGGAGGTGGATATAGGTGGGGAATATAGATGAAAAACTCAAATATGAAATTGCTTCTGAACTGGGACTGTTAGATAAGGTAACAAAGTTCGGATGGAAAAGTTTATCTGCTAAGGAGACAGGAAGAATAGGAGGGTTAATGTCAAAAAAGAAAAAAGCTTTACAGTTGGATAAAGGCCAGCAAATGTGAATGCTAGTTATTAACTTACGGTTTTATAATCCTGAATGTATATTTCAGGATTATAAGACCATGGTTTGCTTTATACAGGGGGGAACGATAATTTATACAAGTCTTGCTTATGTCTATGATAAGCTAATGAGCGATGTAGATTATACAAAATGGGCAGATTACATTGAAAAGATCTTTGAAAAAAATGATTATAAGCCGTCTTTAATAGCAGATTTAGGCTGTGGGACGGGAAGTTTCTGTATTGAAATGGCAGAAAGAAACTATGAAATGATTGGAATCGATATTTCCTATGACATGCTTTCTTGCGCTAAAAACAAGTCTCTTGAAAAAAATCTTGATATATTGTTTATTAATCAGGATATAAGTAATTTTGAACTTCACGGTACTGTTGATGCTTTTACCTGCCTTTTGGACAGTTTGAATTACATTACAAGGAAAAATGATGTCAGAAGATTATTTAGACTTGTTTATAATTATTTAAATCCCGGAGGGCTTTTTATTTTTGACATAAATACCCGGTATAAATTTGAAAAAATATTGGGAAATAATGTATTCTACAGCGTGGATAATGAAGTTACATATATATGGGAGAATAAATATAATAAGAAAAAGCAAATATGCCAGTTTGATATAACACTTTTTATTAAGGAAGATGATAAGTACAGGCGATATGATGAAATACATTATGAAAGAGCTTATTCTGAGGATGAACTTAGAAAATTGGCAGAACAGTCGGGATTAAAAGTCTTGAATATTTATGATGCCATGAAATTTACACATCCTGATAATAAAAGTGAAAGAATATTTTTTGTATGTAAAAAATTGGTATGAAATATTTTGCATAAAACACTTCTTAAAAACGATTCAGTAACCAAATCAGAATTCAGCAAGTTAAGAAAAGTTTATAAGTTAAGAAAAGTTTATAAAGTACTGGCAGAAGCTTATAGAATAATATTTTTAATTAGACGGCATAATAGATTCAAAAGATGAAGCAATTTTAAATAATTGAAAACTAATAGTTATAGCTTAATGAGCAATTTTATCAAGTTGACAAGCTAGGCCATAATGTGATACACTCAAGACAGTTTGCTGGCTGAATTGCTCAAGCTAACTAGTTTTATTTCAGGAGGTTTTTTGAATGGAAAAAGGAAGAGTAAAATGGTTTAACGCCGAAAAAGGTTATGGATTTATTGAAAGAGAAGACGGTAATGATGTATTTGTTCATTATTCGGCTATCGAAATGGACGGCTTCAAAACTTTAGAAGAAGGTGCAGAAGTTCAGTTTGAGGTTGTTGAGGGCGCCAAAGGCCCCCAGGCAGCAAACGTGACAAAAACCGTGTAGACAAAGATTTATTCTTTAATATAAATTGATGGAGCCAAGTAGTCCCGGTATGAAAATACCGGGATTTTCGTTGTTTTATGTTATTAATATAATTATTAATAGAATAAAGGTAATAAAAGAACAAAGGTAAAATTTATAATATAATCGAAAATTTGCTATTGTTATGCTATAATCCAAAAGAAATAAATTTATAGGGAAAAAACCTTAAAGAAGAAATAAACCTTATAGGAGAGACTGGGAAATGAGTGATTACATTATTAGAGCTACAGCAGCAGAAGGTACTGTAAGAGCAATTGGGGCAGTTACAACTGAAATTGTAAGGGAAGCTCAAAAGATCCATAATCTTAGCCTTACGGCATCAGTTGCATTGGGAAGGACATTAACTGGCGGAGCATTATTATCCCAGACTTTAAAAGGGGATAAAGATGTTATAACTATTCAGATAAAAGGAAATGGACCTTTGGGAGGAATAGTTGTAGTATCTGATTCTAAAGCTAATGTAAAAGGTTATGTTGATAATCCAGATACAGAAACTTTTATAAACCAAAAAGGTAAACTGAAAATAGCTGCAGCCGTGGGAACAGAAGGTTACGTAAATGTGATCAAGGATTTAGGCTTAAGAGAACCGTATAATGGGTATGTAAGACTGGTTTCGGGAGAAATAGCAGAAGATTTTGCATTTTATTTGACTGTTTCAGAGCAGATTCCGTCAGTGGTTTCACTAGGAGTTCTGATAGATAAAGATGGGAGTATTTTAAACTCCGGAGGATTTCTTATACAGGTTATGCCGGACGTAAAAAATGAAACAATAGATATTATAGAAGAAAAAACAGCCTCTATTCCTCCGGTTACTGAACTATTATCTCAGGGAAAAAGTATGCAGGATATTTTAGACATGATTTTGGGGAGCACGGGGCTGGAGATACATGAGATAAATGAATGCAAATATTTGTGCAACTGTTCGAGGGAAAGAATGGAGAGGAATCTTGTGAGCCTTGGCGAAGTAGAAATTCTAGATATGGTGAAAGAACAGCATGGAGCAGAATTAGTGTGCCATTTCTGTAACAAGAAATACTATTTCACAGAAGAAGAGTTGCTAAATTTGGTAAAAGGTATTAATGAGAAATAACATGATATAAAGAAATATTTAGATAAGCCAAGAATTTAAAAAGAAAAGCCGAATAAATTAAAATTATTAAGGCCGAACCTGTTGACTTTAAATAATAATTTATATATACTACTAGAGTACTGACAATGATAACTGCGCGGGCGCTTAGCTCAGCTGGGAGAGCATCTGCCTTACAAGCAGGGGGTCATAGGTTCGAGCCCTATAGTGCCCACCAGGACAAAACCCTTGGTTATGTTTTTAGAACATAACCAAGGGTTTTGTTATAGGAAGACGTACACTTTTCTCTTTTTGATTTCCTGTGAATTTTTGTGAGAATAGAAGATAATTCCATGAAAAATGTTCTCTTTACAGAACATTGCCTAATATTGGCACTTATTAATTTGACGATTGGTATATACCAATTTATAATAATGGTATATACCAATACATGGAATGGCGGCTGTTAATATGGATTTAGATATAAAAATTGATAAACAAAGTACAAGTCCGATTTATAAACAAGTCATTGAACAAATAACTATAGCTGTCAGAAATGGAGTTCTAAAGTCCGGCGATAAGCTCCCTCCTGAACGAGAACTGGCCCTTCAGCTGGATGTCGCAAGGGGAACCATTAAAAGAGCATATGAGGAACTAGAAAGAAATAAAGTTATTGAAGTAATTCAAGGAAGTGGAAGTTTTGTCTCCAAAGAACAGGATGTAGTTGAAGAAAGCAGAAAAGAGAGGGCAATAAAGCTCATTGACCAGATGCTGGACGAACTCGAATCTCTAAAATTTACATATCGTGAAATATCTACGTTTATTAATTTACGTATAAGAGAAAGAGAAGAAGGGCTTAAGAAGGTAAGAGTGGCTACAATTGATTGCAATCCGGAAGCCCTGTCAATTTTTATGAGGCAATTATCATATATTAAGAATTTAGAACTTTCCAGATTTTTACTTGATGATGTTTTATCATATAAAAAATCAGTGGATATATTAAAATGGTTTGACATTATAATTACTACTTCAAACCACTATCACGATTTATGCAGGGAAATGCCGGAGCTGACCAATAGAATAATACAGGCGGCTGTATCCCTGAGCAGGCAAACCATTATTGATCTTGCTACCATACCTGAGGATGAAAATATTTGTATATTGTGTACCAGTGATATGTTCTTAAATATTATTAGAGAGCACCTCAAAGGTTTTAATATTGATCTTAGTAAGACATACCACGTTTTTGAAAAAGATATGGATTACTTGCAAGATACACTGAGAAACTGCACTACACTGATAGTGCCTCCTGGCTTTTTTGTGGAAAAGGGAGAATACCTTATTGAAATAATTAGCGGTTTCAAGGAAAAAGGGGGAAAAATAATTAATTTTGAGTACCAGATTGAACGGGGTTCAATGATGTACATAGAAGAACAAATATCAAATGCGTTAAACAATAAAGGAAGCGCAGGGACGGTTCTCTTGAATCCCTTCGGATAAGCACTGGAGAATTATTTATATGAATTGTTTTAAGGATTATTTTGTGGGGTGGTCAAATGAATGGAAAGACTATTGTTATGGGTGTAATAGGTTCTGATGTACATGCTGTCGGGAACAAAATACTTGAGCTTTGTTTCAGACAGGCAGGTTTTAATGTAGTAAACCTGGGAGTCATGGTTTCTCAGGAAGAATTTATAAAAGCAGCAATTGAGACAGCAGCAGATGCAATTATCGTATCATCTCTTTACGGTCATGGAGAGATTGATTGCAGGGGATTAAGAGAAAAATGTGATGAAGCGGGTCTGGAGGGAATTCCTCTTTATGTTGGTGGCAATCTGGTAATAGGAAAGCAACCTTTTGAAACTGTAGAAAAAAAATTCAAAGCAATGGGTTTCAATAGAGTGTATCCACCTGGAACCTCTCCTGAAATCAGTATCGCTGATCTGAAAAAAGATTTGGGAGTTGCCTGATATGAAACCGATACTTTTAATCGACTTCGGCAGTACGTATACGAAAGTCACTTCTGTTGATGTACAATCGGAAAAAATACTGGGAACTGCAGAATCATTTACTACAGCCAGTTCAGATATAAGCCAGGGACTTGAAGCAGCTGTTCGCATATTGGAACAAAAAACCGGCAAGATAGAGTACGAATACAAATTTGCCTGCAGTAGTGCTGCCGGTGGACTTAAAATGGTTACCATAGGCCTTGTTCCTGACCTTACTGCAGAAGCTGCAAGACGTGCCGCCCTAAGTGCAGGTGCGAAAGTAGCAGGTGTGTTTTCTTTTGAATTAGATCAGGAAGAATTGGATGAGATACAGGTAATTAAGCCAGATATAGTACTTCTAACAGGAGGAACAGACGGAGGGAACAAGAGCACCATACTGCATAATGCAGAAAAATTGTCTGTTGTAGAAGGAGATTTCGCCATAGTCGTAGCAGGTAATAAAAGCGTTGCTTCTAAAGTCAGGGATATACTGCTTTCATCAGGGAAAGAAGTCAGAGTCTGCCAGAATGTTATGCCTGAATTTGGGAAATTAAATATAGAGCCAGCCAGAGATGCTATAAGGGATTTATTTCTACAAAGGATTATTAAGGCAAAAGGTCTCACGAAAGTACAACAACTGATAGAAGGCATACTAATGCCAACTCCTTTGGCTGTGTTGAAGGCTGTTCATGTTTTATCCACCGGATATCACAATGAAGATGGATTAGGAGATATTCTTGCCGTTGATGTGGGCGGAGCTACAACAGACGTATATTCAATTTGTGATGGAAAACCTACACGGGCAGGCGTGGTGATGAAAGGACTTCCAGAACCTTTTGCAAAGAGGACTGTAGAGGGAGATCTTGGAGTAAGATATGGGTCTGCCAGTTTGACAGAGGTAGTTGGAATAGAAACTATCGCAGGGATATCAGGTCTAAGTGTAGAAGATACCCGATGTTGCCTGGATGAAATAAATGCTAATCCCGGTTTACTGCCCGGGAATAATGAAAAACTTGCCAGATTAGATTTTGGATTATCCTCGTTGGCTATCAAAGAAGCCGTTAACAGACATGCGGGATATATCCAGGAAATATACACCCCCATGGGGCTTTTATACACACAAACAGGAAAGGATCTTACTGATGTAAGGACGGTAATTGGTACCGGAGGAGTAATAATTAACAGCAAAAGACCTTTGGAAATTATGAAGAATGTCTTGTACGATCCTGATACGCCTGAAATATTAAAGCCCGTTAATGCTGATATATATATTGATGCCGGATACATACTTGCAGCCATGGGGATTTTGTCTGAGAGGTATCCTGAAATTGCCGTCAGAATTATTAAGAGAGAATTGGAGATGATTTCATGAAAGTGGTTAATAAAAAGCTGGATGAGGAGATTTTTACCAAGCTGCGCCTGGAAGTACTGAACCAGTGGCCTACAGGCAGAGAAGTAAATTTTGATGAAGCTGTAGAATACCATAAAAAAATTCCCCGTAAAAAAGTATTTGCCTACCGTTTAGAAAAAGCCAGAAAAAGCAGTGAAACTCTTATACAACCAAGGGCTGGTGTAGCATTAACCGATGAGCATATTGAACTCCTTAAATTCCTTGAAGAGCAGGGAGAAGCAGATTTATTACCTACAACCATAGACAGCTATACCAGGCAGAACAGATATGAAGAAGCAGAAAAAGGAATGGAAGAAAGCATGATAAAGGGAAGATCCCTTTTAAATGGATATCCTGCAGTCAACCAGGGTATAAAGAACTGCAGACGAATAAATGAATCAGTGAATCTGCCTGTCCAGGTTAGACATGGTACCCCTGATGCAAGACTGCTTGCGGAAATATCTATTGCCGGGGGTTTTACAGCCTTCGAAGGGGGCGGCATATCATATAATATTCCTTATGCTAAAAATGCATCTGTTGAAAAAACAATATACGACTGGCAGTATGTGGACAGACTTGTAGGATTGTATGAAGAAGCAGGAGTATCAATCAACAGAGAACCTTTCGGCCCTTTAACAGGTACTTTGGTCCCGCCCTGTATCTCTCATGCGGTAGCGATTATAGAAAGCCTGTTGGCAGCAGAACAGGGTGTAAAAAGTATTACTGTCGGTTATGGACAATGTGGAAATCTGATACAGGATGTGGCGGCTGTAAAAACATTAGAAAAACTCACAGAAGAATATTTGCATATGTTTGGCTACAAAAATGTAACAATAACCACTGTATTTCATCAATGGATGGGCGGATTCCCGCAGGATGAGGCTAAAGCTTTCGGTGTTATTTCCTGGGGAGCCGCTGCGGCAGCATTATCAGGAGCTACTAAGGTTATTGTTAAGTCACCTCATGAAGCCTTGGGTATACCTACCAAGGAGGCAAATGCAGCAGGACTTAGGGCTACAAAACAGCTGATAACCATGCTGAGGGATCAGAAAATGCCTTTAACCAATGAATTAGAGAAAGAAATGGAGATAATAATTGAGGAAACCAGGTGCATATTAAACAGGGTATATGAACTTGGTGAGGGTGATATTGCCATCGGTACTGTAAGAGCTTTTGAAGCAGGGGTGATTGATGTGCCTTTTGCTCCAAGCAAGTATAATATGGGGAAAGTACTTCCCGCGAGAGACAACAACGGAGCTGTACGTCTTCTGGATTGTGGCAATATACCTTTCAGCAAAGACATTATCGACTTCCACAAGGCAAAAATAGAAGAAAGGGCAAAATATGAAAAAAGGGAAGTTAGCTTTCAGATGGTTATAGATGATATATATGCTATTGGAAAAGGTTACCTGGTAGGCCGCCCCAGATAGAAGCATGAGGGAAGCAGAGGGGAAGCAGAGGGACGGTTCCTCTGCTTCCAAAAGAGAGATGGTTCTTCTTCCTTTCTCTTTCCGAAGAAAGAAGCAGAAGAGGAAGCAAGAGAACCGTCCCCATGCTTCCGAAGAAAGAAGCAGAAGAGGAAGCAAGAGAACCGTCCCCATGCTTCCAAAAATATAGGAGGAATAAATAATGAAAATCGTTGATATAGTTTGTGCAAAAGGGCGTACAGGGTTTTTTTTCGACGATCAGAGAGCCATTAAAAAAGGTGCCATACCTGATGGAGAAACATATAAAGGAGAGCCGGTTACACCGGGATTTACAGCAGTAAGGCAAGCAGGTGAATCAATATCAGTTATGCTTGTTTTGGAAGATGGACAGATAGCTTACGGAGATTGTGCGGCAGTTCAATACTCAGGAGCAGGAGGAAGGGATCCGCTTTTTCTTGCAGAAGATTTTATTCCTGTTATTGAAAAATATGTAACTCCATGCTTGATAGGAAAAGAACTGGACAGCTTCAGGCAGCTTGCAGTAGAAGTGGACCAGATAGTAAATCCCGCTACAGGCAATAAACTTCATACCGCCATACGCTATGGCGTAACCCAGGCAGTACTGGATGCAGTAGCAAAGGCTCAAAGAAAGCTAATGACAGAGGTTGTCGCTTCAGAATACGGAACAGAGGTCTCTGACAGAGAGATACCAATTTTTACACAATCCGGCGATGAAAGGTATAATAATGTTGATAAGATGATTATCAAAGGTGCTCAGGTTCTTCCCCATGGATTAATTAACAATGTCTCAACAAAACTGGGTGAGAAGGGTGAACTTCTTTTAAAATATGTTAAGTGGCTTAAAGACAGAATAATACAATTAAAGCCTTATGAGGATTATACTCCTGTAATTCATATAGATGTTTATGGAACAATCGGCATTGCATTCAATAATGATTACGATATGATGGAGAACTATCTTGCTGAACTGGGAAAAGTGGCTGCACCTTTTAAGCTGCGCATAGAAGGGCCTATTGATGTGGAAGAACGTGAAGGCCAAATGCTTGCTCTTAAAGAATTAACAGAAAGAATAGATAAAAGAGGTATCAACGTACAGATTGTAGCAGATGAATGGTGCAACACTCTTGAAGATATCAAATATTTTGCGGATAACAGAGCAGGGCATATGATCCAGATTAAAACACCCGATCTTGGCGGTATTAATAATACTGTTGAAGCAGTGCTTTACTGTAAGGAAAAAGGTGTAGGAGCTTATCAGGGAGGAACCTGCAATGAAACAGACCGCTCAGCACAGGTATGCGTACATCTTGCTATGGCCACAAAACCAGATCAGATTCTTGCAAAACCTGGAATGGGTGTGGATGAAGGATTGATGATAGTTTATAATGAGATGCAAAGAATTCTTGCACTAAGGAATCGGATTAATCGGAATAAGGAGTGATTGATAAATGGAAGAGTTAAAGGTTTTATCCCCAACAGGTATACTGGGTTATGGATTTCCTATGGCATCCTTTGAAAAGGGAATGGAGAAACATCCCGATGTTATAGCCGTAGATGCGGGGTCAACTGATCCCGGGCCATATTATTTAGGCGCAGGCGTATCTTTTACCGACAGAAATGCAGTAAAGAGGGATCTTGAAATATTAATTCCCGCAGCAATTGAAGAAGATATTCCCCTGATAATAGGTTCTGCAGGGGGAAGCGGCGGTAACCCACACTTGGAATGGAATCTTGAAATTATAAAGGAAATTGCTGAAGAAAAAGGATTAAGCTTTAAATTAGCAGTTATCAGAGCAGAGATTGATAAGGGATATGTAGTTGAAATGTTAAGAAAAGGGAAAGTTACTCCTTTGCATCCTGCACCGGACATCACCGAAGATGAGCTTGAGAAAACCACCAGAATTGTTGGACAGATGGGCTTGGAGCCTATTGTGAAAGCACTGGATGAAAGCGCCCGGGTCATACTTGCAGGCAGGGCATATGATCCCTCAGTGTTTGCTGCTATGGCGGTAAAAAGAGGATATGATAAAGGTTTGGCTTTACATATGGGAAAAATTCTTGAATGTGCCTGTATCGCAGCTGTACCTGGCAGCGGGAGTGACTGCATGATTGGGTATCTTGGAAAGGACTATTTTATTGTGGAACCTCTTAATCCTGCAAGAAAATGTACCACTCTTTCTGTTGCAGCCCACACGCTGTATGAAAAAACAAATCCTTATATTCTGCCAGGCCCTGGAGGAGTTCTGGATTTAACCAATACAAAGTTTGAACAATATACAGATAATGCTGTCAAAGTTTCAGGAAGCAGATTTATTCCTTCTGAAAGCTACACTATAAAACTTGAAGGAGTAAAGAAAACCGGCTACAGGACGGTATCAATTGCAGGGACTAGAGACCCTATAGCCATAAGTAAAATTGATGATATAATTTCTGGAGTAAAAGAAAGAGTCGACGATAATTTCAAAGATGCTAAATTTGAATATTTCCTGGATTTCAAAGTGTACGGGAAATCAGGAGTTATGGGTGCTTTAGAGCCTGAAGAGAAGGTAGCAGGTCATGAACTAGGAATTATTATTGAAGCTGTAGCCGAGAGCCAGGAAATTGCCAATACAATATGCAGTTTTGCCCGTTCCACCATGCTGCACTATGGATATGAAGGCAGGATATCAACGGCAGGCAATCTGGCATTTCCATATTCACCTTCAGATTTTAAGGCTGGAGAAGTGTATGTATTTAATGTATATCACATTGTTCAGGTGGAGGACCCCTGTGAACTGTTCCCTATGGAGATTATTGAGATGGGAGGCGGAAAAAGGTGAAAGTAAGGCTGATTGACATTGCAGAGGTTATACGAAGTAAAAATTCCGGCCCTTATGAACTTACATTTGATATAATATTTAAAGATTGGGATATGTTTTATAAAGTATGTAATGCAAAGGCAATTAATAAAAAATTAATAAGCGGCTTATACGGAATATCTGAAGAACAGGTTATAAACATAATTGAATTTATACCTGCGAAAGCCATAAAAGCTACTATTGTCAGGCCTATTGCTTCCGGAGAGCTGGGAGAAACCGATGTTTACGGTGCACAGCAACATGCTCCTTTATTAAACCTTGTACTGGAAGTATAAAGAGGTGCAGCAATTATAATGAGGCATCAGATAGATATCGAAGGTGGCTGGCAAGAGTAATTAGCTTGTTCAGAGGCATAAATACAGGTTTAATATATAAATACAAAAATACAGTTTCGTAAATAAAGCTGCTAGTATATAAATACAGTTATTAATATAATTTATTAATACATGTATTAGTATGAGAAATATAACGATTATTCCAAAAAAATATCAATCAATATAGTTAGTAACGCAGGGGGATTCTTTAATGTCGGCTACTCCTATACATGAAACACTTATGTACGCTGTATATTTTGCTCCAAGAGGGAAAAAGCGGCTTTTGGGGTTAGGAAACCAGCTTGCTCAGAGGCATCTAAGTGCTTTGGATAAGCTTATAGGATTCATAGGAGATGCGGGAGCAGGAAAATCGCTTTTAATAAAGGGTATGTTTCCCGGACTGGAGCTTACCAACGACGATGAAGGAATAAATGTACGGCCTCTTCCTCTGCTGAAGAATTTAGACAAGGGTTTTTTCAGCAGCCATACTTATCATGTGGATGTAAGATTTGAATCTGCTTTTACACAAATGCATGTTCTGGTTGATGCTATTAAAAGGGCTATAGAACAAGATAAAAGGGTTATAGTTGAGCATTTTGATATAATTTACCCCCATCTTGGGCTTAATGCGGAAGTGCTTATAGGTATAGGAGAAGAAGTAATTGTAACAAGGCCGAATATTTTTGGTCCTCAACCAAAAGATATCGCCGACATTGTTTATAAATCCATAAAGTACAGAAGAATGGCTCATACTGCTGAAGACCTTACATGCAAGATACTGGAAGAAAAATTTGGATTCCCTCACGCACAGAACCATAGTGATGTAAAGCATGGTTTTGTACTGGAATTCAGTGAAAAGCCTGAAATAGATCTTGAACTGTTGGAGAGACTGGTGAAAAAATATATAGAAGATGAAGTTGACATAAGTTTTATGGATGAGAATCATATACGGATAGGAGAGAATGAGAAATTCCACTGTACCGGTCCTCGTATTCATGTAAGGAATACAGGAGAAATAATAAACTTCAGGTTATTGAAAGAGTTCAAGTATGATCCCATATCCAGACAATATGCCCTTGTGGGGCTTGTTGGCAGCGAAAAAAGCGTGGATATAGGAGATTTAAATAAGATAGTGCTATTAAGCGCTATGAGGAAGTGCAATAAGATATAAATGCAAGATTAAGAAGTAGCTTTAAGGATATTTTTTAAGATAAACTTAAGATAAACTAAAAATAGCATTATATTGGCAAGCAAAAATTTATTATTTATGCTTGACAAAACATCTGGGCGTAGTGTAATATATAGCATGTGGCACCGAGCACAAGAAGTGCACTAAAAGAGATGGCCCGGTAGTTCAGTTGGTTAGAACGCCAGCCTGTCACGCTGGAGGCCGAGGGTTCGAGCCCCTTCCGGGTCGCCACGTTAATGATAGTTTTGAACAGCCAGATAATAATCTGGCTTTCACTATCAAACCGCAAGCCCAGATAGCTCAGTCGGTAGAGCAGAGGACTGAAAATCCTCGTGTCGCTGGTTCGATTCCGGCTCTGGGCACCATTACTAGAGATGGTGGCAGAAAATCTGTTATCAGTTTTCTAGGATTTGCGGGTTTAACTCAGCGGTAGAGTGTCACCTTGCCAAGGTGAAAGTCGCGAGTTCAAATCTCGTAACCCGCTCCATAAAAATAAGCTGCCAATAAAGGCAGCTTATTTTGTTATTAGGTGGTATATTAGTATTAATATTTGAAAAAACCGTAGGAGGCTTTTTTATGGACAAAGGTAACAATGTTAGTAAAACAGGATATTTATGCCTTCTAAACACAGTAATACTTTTTAGTACATTTGAGGTTGTCGGTAAGACGCTGGTAGGCGCGGTAAATCCTTTTTTTACCAGTTTTGTAAGATTTTTGGTAGGCGGATTGGTTCTTTTTTTGCTGTTATTGGTAAAAAAAGATATTAGTATAAGCAGAAAAGATTTAATTTATGCAATAGGAGTAGGAATTATCAATGTTTCATTCAGTATGAACCTGCTTCAGTTTAGTCTCAGCCAGCCAGGCGCCCAGGCTTCCATTATAGCTGTAATATTCAGCTGTAATCCTATTTTTGTATCGGTATTTTCTGCGATTATGGACAAGGAAAAATTCGGGATTGAAAAATTATTGGGTTTACTTATTGGAATAGCAGGTATTTTTATAATTTTTTCAAAGAATATAGGAATTGGAAGCATAGAATATAAAGGACCACTCCTTGCATTGCTGGCAGCAATTTTATTTGGTATATACACAGTGCTTGGAAGGAGAGTGTCAGTAAAGATTGGCAGTTTGAAAATGAATGCGTACTCATTTATAGGCGGAAGTCTTGCAATGATTCCAGTACTGTTTTTTATTGACAGTCCAATAACAAGTTTTGATATTATTGTATTTTTAAAACTTGCTTATCTTGCGGTGTTTGTAACCGGACTTGCATACTTTACATATTTTATAGGATTATCTCTTGCTGGTGCCAGTAAAGGTTCTCTTGTATTCTTTTTAAAACCTGTATTTTCCATCCTGTTTGCAATGCTTCTTCTTGGCGAAGAACCCTATGCTGAATTTTTTATTGGTACTGGACTGATAATTCTTGGTATAGCCATAATTGTATACTGGGATGGTATATGTAAGTTAATAAGACCTTCTAAAACCAGGGGTTTGAATTAAGCATAGTAGTAAGAGAAGATAAAAAGTGGAAAGAGGAGATGGAAGCATAAGAACCGTCCCCATGCTTCCAGATATGAGGTTTAATATGCGGCTCTTTATTGCAATAAACTTTGATAATAATACAAAAACCTGTCTTTATAATATAGGGCAGAAGTTGAAGGAACTTTCTGTAAAGGGCAATTATACCTTATGGGAGAACTACCATCTGACTGTAGTTTTTATAGGTGAAACATCAAAAGTCAATGATATTAAGCAAGCCATGGACAGTATTGATGCACCGAGGTTTAATCTTGATTTAAAGGGATTTGGAAGCTTCCACCGTACTGGAGGAGATATATTCTGGATAGGTGTCGAAGAAAACAAGAATCTTGTAAAAATATACAGTCAGATTTGTGATGAACTTGTCATGAGAGGAATAAATGTTGAGAAGCGGGAATATAAACCTCATATAACATTAGGCAGAGAAATAGTTTTAAAATATGGTTTTGACAGAAAAGAATTTTCAAAATCAATTAATCCCATAACCATTCAAGTAGATAAGATAAGCCTTATGAAATCTGAAAGAATTAACGGAAAGCTCACGTATACGGAGATTTATTCAAAAGCCCTGGATTTTCCCTATTGACTTAAGTAAGTTTTCCTGTTAAACTATACAGTGCGGGTGAGAAAATGGCGCCATAGCCAAGTGGTAAGGCAGAGGTCTGCAAAACCTTTATTCCCCAGTTCAAATCTGGGTGGCGCCTCCAAATTGAAATCCCTAAAGTGTCCTTAAAGACATTTTAGGGATTTTTTCTTTTGCATGCACCAAAGAAGCAAAAAGCGGGCATAGAAAAAAGCGGGCATAGAAAAAACCGGAAAATCTATATGCTTCCGGTCTCAAAAATTAAGAAGAGTGTTAAATATTAATTAATCCGAGAATATGTCACATTATTTCATTATTCCTTTGTACCAAAAGCTTCTTCCAATCGGCGCAGAGCTTCCTGAATGTCCTCATACCTGGATGCGTAACAAATTCTGATATAGCCTTCGCCACCGGGACCGAATGCGCTTCCGGGAGAAGTGACAACATGGGTCTTTTCTAAAATATGTTCAGCCGTTTTTTCAGAGGACATTCCAAATTCCGATATATTTGGGAACACATAAAAAGCACCCTTGGGATAAACGCAGGAGAAGCCTCTGATTCTGTTAAGTCCTTCAACAATTAAGTGGCGGTTCTTGTCGTAGCATTCCACCATTTCAGCTACGTCCTTTTCACCATGATATATGGCGCGAACCGCTGCCATTTGCATAGGCTCGGGAACGCTGGCAATCATATTTTCATGAAGTTTAATGAGGTTTTCAACTATCTTTTGATTTGCGCATATGTACCCAACGCGGAATCCAGTCATGGCATATGTTTTTGAAAAGCTGTTAATTGTCAGTACATAATCCTCAATTCCGGGAATTGATGCAAGGCTCTTTTGTTCAAAGCCATCGTAAACGATCTTTTCATAAGTTTCGTCAGAGATAATGAAGATTTTGTATTTCTTAACAAGCTCTGCAATCTCCAATAAATCCTCCCAGTCAAGAACTCCGCCTGTAGGATTTGAGGGTGAATTTATTATTATCAGCTTTGTTTTTTCCGTAATAAGAGGTTCAATTAAATCTGCAGTCATTTTAAAACCGTTCTTTTCATCAACCATTGCATAAACGGCCTTTGCGTTAACCATATCAATCTGCCCCCGGTAATCCGGCCAGTTTGGCCCCTGGATAATTACTTCATCGCCAGGGTTTACAAGAGTTACCATTGCAAGCATAAGTGCTTGTGTGGCACCTGCAGTTACAATTAAGTTCTTATCGGGATCGCACTCAATCCCGTTTTCTTTTTTCAGCTTGTATGCAAGTGCATCTCTCAGCTCCTTAATACCTGCATTGGGAGTATATTTTGTTTTGCCTGCCTTGAGAGACTCGATTGCTGCATTAATTATATGTTCGGGAGTTATAAAGCCAGGTTCGCCGAGGGTAAGGTTAACTGAGTCGTCGTATTTCCTGGCAAGCTCAAACATTCTTCTTACTCCGCTGGGAAGAGCGTTTTGAGCTGCTGTACTTAATATGTTTCTATTTTTCATAAGTATTATCTCCTCTTTAATTACCAAAACTTAGCACAAGAAAATATAATATAATTTAATATTTAAAATTGCTAATATCTAATATATAGGAACAAAAAGCAAGTATTGCACTTTTCATACCGTCTTCATCAATCACGAAGTCATTATTGTGTGCAACAGTAAGTTTTCCGCATCTTTTATTTTCTGTACCAAAGCGGAACAACATCCCCGGCACTTTAGTAAGATACCAGCCAAAGTCTTCTGAACTCATTTTGCGAGGTACTTCTTCAACTTCTAAATTTACACTTTTTACTATCTTCACAAAATCATTTAGAATTTTCTCGTCATTACGTACCGGACCCGTACTCATGTTCCAGATTATTTCTACATTTCCGCCATATTTCTTTGCTATATCCGTACAGATTTCTTTAACCCGTTTACCCACGCGGTCTGCAAAATCCATATCGAAAAAACGGAAGGAAATATCCATTTCACATAAGTCGGAAATAACGTTGTGTACATGGCCGCCCTTTATTTTGCCCACTGACCAGATATAGGGAATTTGATCTGCTTCTTCCTTTACCATGTCTCGCATTTTCTGATATGCTTCTACAGCCATTGCGTTAGCATCAATGCCGAACTCGGGAAGTGTGGCATGTGAGGTCTTTCCTAAAAAGCGTATGGTTGCAGGTATGCATGCCGCCATATAGTCACCATAGTGAATTCCAATTTTACCTGTTTCAAGAGTGTTTTCACAATGTGTGCATATTATATGGTCAACACCATCGCAAACTCCGTTATCTACCATCATTTTTGCACCACTGACTGCTCCTTCTTCGCTTGGTTGGAAAATCAGTCTTACTCTGCCGGGGAAAGATTTTTCATTTTCTTTTAAATATTTTGCAACTGCCAAAAGTATAGCGGTATGAGAGTCGTGACCGCAGGCGTGCATCTGTCCGGGAATTTTTGAAGAATAGGGAAGGTTTGATTTCTCTTCAACAGGAAGTCCATCCATATCTGCGCGAAGGGCAACAATTTTTCCGGTATTTCCTATTTCGGCAACAACACTTCCTTTTCCGTATTTATGGGTGTATGGTATACCCATATTTTCGAGCTCTTTTGAAACAAGCCCGACCGTTCTGTCCAAATCAAAACCAATCTCAGGATATTCGTGTAGCTTTCTTCTGATTTTTACTGAATATTTATGCAATTCATCAAGTTTTTCTGTATTCATGGAATGGCCCCCCGTTAAGTATTTGATCTCATTATAATCATCTCAGTTTCGGAAAATTAAATAATTTAAACTTATGATAATTTTTTAAGAAAGAGAATGCAAGTTCTTTTACCGAGAAAGGCAAACCTTATTTACATTAATGACTTAATATTTCGCAGTATTCTGAAAAAATGCTCAGAATGATAAAAACCCCTTTTGCACAGGGATTCAGTGGAGGCTTTGCAGCCCCCCACTGAACAAGATTGATATAATAATTTTAATTATTTAAATTTAAGATTCCGCTTAAAGAAGCGAGTGACTTCTTGAATGACTGTTATTTAATTCTTTACTGCTCTCTGCCTAAGGAAGGTAAGAGCTGATGCAATTATAAGCAGTGCGGCAGATACAACATAAGAAGCATTATAACTTCCAGTAGAATCAATAATTCTGGCTGCCAACATCGGCCCAATAACTCCTCCAAACCCCCAGGCAGTAAATACCAGACCATAATTAACTCCCAGATTTTTTATGCCATATGATTCAGCCGTAGCAGCCGGAAAAACAGAGAATAGGGCTCCATAACATAGTCCGGCAATAGCTACACCTACAGAAAGAGAACCATAGGATAAGTATTGGCTGAAAAAGGCCATATTAACTGCCTGTAATAAGAATATAAACCTCATTGTATTTGTATGTCCGAACCTGTCAGAAACAAAACCACCTATAATCCTGCCTAATGTATTGAAAATGGCAAGCAGTACTACAAGCATGTAGCCATTTTCCCATTGAGCCTGCTTTATTGCTATATTCGCAATATGACCGATTATCATCAGACCTGCGGAAGAAGTGAAAGCATACATAATCCATAGTTTATAGAAGTTCGGTGTCTTCAACATATCTTTCCAGTCATAGTCCATATTGTTTTCAGGCTCTGAACTCTGTTTTCTATTAACCGAAGATGATGTTTTTGCTGGTTGCGCCGTGGGAGCATCAAATAAAAGCTGGGAAAAGAGAATCAATAGTATAAAGGCACCAGTTCCAAGGTAAAAAAATGCCTTTGAAATGCCATAGCTTAGTAACAGGCTGTTTGTCAGAGGAGATATATAGACAGCTGCAAAACCTACACCCGAAACAACTATTCCGGAAATTAAACCTTTTTTATTTACCGGGAACCATTTTACCGCTGAAGGTGTTGTAGCCGCATAACAAAAACCTATTCCGGCACCACCTAAAATGCCGAAAGTCAATACCATCATTAAAGGATTACTTGTTATGCCGGACAATAAAAGTCCGCACCCCAAAAGAATTCCTCCAATAGTGGAGATTAGCCTCGGACCTTTTATATCCTGAAACTTTCCTGCAAAAATCATTATAACTGCAAAGACAAGTGTACAAACAGTATAAGGCAATGAAGCCTCTGTACTGGTCCATCCGAACTCTTTTATCAATGCCTTACTCATAATACTCCATATATATAGTACACCCAATATTAGATTAATACCTGTGGCAGCAGAAGTTACAATCCATCCTTTGAAATTACGCATAAAGATAACCTCCGTTATAAATATTAATTTTTATTTTTTCTGTTAATTTGTTAAAGGAATGAATCCGGATAGGAATTAAAAGATTGACATTAATACACCCCCTAAAGATAATAATAAAAATTGCGTAGATATTTTTATCTACCTCTAATCTTTAGGGAGCCGTCTATTACCTGAATACCTGAACCAATTCGGGCATCCAAAACCGAAGGTCCCAGAAAAGTTCTCCTGATTTTCTTAGAGATGTTTACCCATAAAGCTTTACCAAGTATAAAAGATTTATGAAAACAACTTAAGAAAACCTGTTAAATTTTATTTATCATTTAAAGAAAAACCAACTATAACTATTTATTTAACTAATGCAAATTACAAACAATAATCAATTAGTTATTGTTATCACATACTGATTTTATAATGATACATTATATATTATATTATGAACAGCTTATTGTAAAGTTGTTAAAATAAGAAAAGTTAAAATACGATAAGCGTAGTAAATTTGAAACCGTTTTTGTCGATAAAATTAAAGAAAGGATTTAAACATTTATATTAATATAATTTGTACTTGTAAGTACATAAAATTAAATAATTTGGGGGGCAGTTAAGTGAATTTAGAAAAAGCTAATAAACAATTAATTCTGTTGACACCTATAACATATATAATTTTTATAATTAATTGTATTATAGGATATCTAACTGACAAAACCACACAAACACCTTTAATTGTTTCCATTGTATTAGGATTAGTAAGTTGCATAGCTTTATTTTTTATATATAAAGCTAACAAGGTCTCTAAGTTAATTAAATATATTACTTTTGCAGGGCTATATATAAATCATTTGTTCCTAATGATCGCAACAGAAATTTCACTAAGTAATTTTATTGTATTTATTATATTGATAACCATGTCTTTAATGTTTTTTGACAAGAAGTTTACATACTCAATTTTGGCAATAGCTATATTAACACATGTAGTTTTTACTGTTTCAAAGATGTCTGATAATATAAACATGTTAGATATATTATTAAATCTGTTGATATTAGTTGGTCTTATTTGTACAACATATATTTCATTAAGGATATATGGGGAAACAGTTGAGCTTGTAAAAATCAATACAGGGAAGATAACAGGCAACTTTAGGAATGTTGGAGATATTGCTAATTACATATATGAAAAAGTAACGCAATTAGAATCTGAGACTAAAATACTAAGGAAAGGCAGCAATGAGTTCCAGGTATCATTAAAAGATGTCACTAAAGCTATTGAAGATATTGCTGCGGGTTCTTCAAGTATAATAGCTGATACTGAAAAAATAGCATTACATGTGGACGAATTAGAAAAAACTCTTTCAGATAATCGGGAGCATATAAGGTGCGTTACTGAAAATATGGATAGAATAATAGATATTAAGAATCAAGGGCTAAAATTAATGAGTGAATTGAGTAATATAACTGAAATAACATCAAATGCAGTTGCAGAGATAAATAAAATGGTCAATGAAACCAGTGATAATACAAATAAAATAGTTTCTGCTGGTGAATATATAAAACACATAGCCGCACAAACTAATCTGCTGGCTTTAAATGCTGCCATAGAGGCGTCTGCAGCCGGACAATCCAATACGGGATTTGCAGTAATAGCAGAAGAAATAAGGAGTTTATCCGCCGAAACCAATAGATATGTTAAGGAAATACAAAATTATACAACAGCTTTGGCTGAGAGCGTAGTTAGCGCCGTTAATGCATTGAATAAAGTAAATTCGGCTATAGAGAATGAAATAAATGGAGTAAAAGATATGGATGATCTATTGGATAAAATACACGAATCTACTACATCCACACAAAATTACATAGTTAAACTAAATGAGTCCGGAGAAACAATATTAGAACAGGCAAAAGAAATTAAAGAGTTAATAACAAATTTATATGCTGTTAATCAAGAGAATTCTGCAAATATGAACCAGGCATCCAATAGTATGAGTAATCAGAATCCCTATGTTGATTCTTTAATTAAGCTTGTTAATAATTTGTGTGATATGGCTTATAACTTAAGAGACAAATCTATGGAAATTAAAATGTTGATTGATGCAGGGTTGTTAATAGATTACCTTGATGCAGAAGGTTATAGTAATGACAATCTTATAGAGGCATGTCGGAAGTTGAATATAACAACAGCATATGTGGCTGATGAAACAGGATACGTACACTATTGCAATGAAGAAATAGGAAGGGGTGTAAACCTGTTTAAATTTGATAAAAACTTTAAAAAATTATTGGGCGATGTTGATTATATTGCAAGCCCTATTAAACGAAGAGCAGAAGATGGAAAAATGTTTAAATTTTTATCTGTAAGCAGGAATAAAAGAATTTACGAATTAGGGATAGATTTATCAGGTTCCCAAAAGTAACTCTATTTTCCATTTATCTACAATTGTGCGATTGCTTCCTTCAGGCGGTTCAATCCCTTTTGTAAGACAGCACGGGGGCAGGCGATATTAAAACGCTGGAACCCCTGGCCTCCTGCTCCAAATGAAGGACCAGAAAACAGCCAAATTCTTGCTTTCTGAATCAAAAACTGTTCCAGCTCCCGGTCTGAAAGCCCTAATTCTCTGCAATCAAGCCAAACAAGGTAGGTGCCTTCGGGATTGACCATGCGTATAGCAGGTAGTTCATTATTCAAAAAACTTCTAAACAGTGCAAGGTTATCGGTTAAATAGCATATTAGGGCATCCAGCCACTGTGCTCCCTGCTCGTAGGCAGCCTGGCAGGCAAGCAATCCCATCAGATTGGGCTGGCTGTAACCGGTTCTCCAAAATTCTTCAATGAACATGCGGCGGATTTTTTCATTCTTTATAAAAATATTTGAAATTTGAAGCCCGGGAAGGTTAAAGGTTTTGGATGGAGCTGTGCAGGTCACAGTAATATCGGCATATTCCGGCTTAAGACCTGCAAACACCAGATGGCGGTATTCGGGGTAGACAAAATCATGATGTATCTCATCGGAAATAACGTAAACTCCGTACCGGAGGCATATGTCTCCAAGGGCAGTCAGCTCTTCTCTTGTCCAGACGCGGCCAACAGGATTATGAGGACTGCAAAGAATAAACAACTTTACTTTTTCTTTTACAATTTGACGTTCAAATTCATCCAGATTCATATGATAACGGCCATCTCTGTAAAGCAGTTCATTAACCACCAATCGGCGGTTGTTAATCTTCACTGAATTCTCGAAGGGAGTGTACACCGGCTGCTGAATCATAACAGCATCTCCAGGCTTGGTTAAGGCGCGAATGGCAGTGCAAATGGCAAAAACCACACCAGGTGCTTTTATAAGCCATTCAGGCTTGATATGCCAGTCAAACCTGTTCCGGTACCAGCAAAGCAAGGCATTGAAGTAAGCTTCGTCCATGGAATCGCTGTATCCGAAAATACCATGTTGTATTCTTCTGGATAATGCCTCGAGAACAGCAGGCGGTGATTTAAAGTCCATATCTGCCACCCAGAAAGGGAGTACATCTTCGGGCATGCTCCGTTTTTGTGCCAGATCATATTTTAAAGAGCAAGTTTTGCGGCGCTCTATTATTTCATTAAAGTCATACAATGGCATTTCAAAATTATACATTGATAGTTCCTCCATTACAGTCTCTATTCAGGCCACCATCCAAGCCTCAATCTATCGGCCCGCGTCCTATATAAACCGCATAGACCAATATTATATACAACTCTATTTATTAAGCATCCATCTATCCATTCAGGGCTTGCCTAAGGTCAGCTATAAGGTCCCCGGCAGACTCCAGACCGACAGACAGCCGCAACAGGCAATCCCCGATTCCTCTTGCTTCCCGCTCTTCGGCCGGGATATCCGCATGGGTCTGGAGCATCGGATATGTGATAAGGCTTTCTACACCGCCCAGACTTTCTGCATATTGGATAAGCGATACCTTTTCCAGTATTCGGTGGGCGGTTTTACTGCAGTCTGTTTCAAAAGAAAGCATAGCACCAAAGCCGGAAGTCTGCTTTTTTGTAATCTCATATCCAGGATGATCCGGAAATCCAGGATAATGTACAGCTTTAATCTTGTCCTGCTCGAGAAGCCATTGCGCAATCTCAAAGGCTGTTTTCTGCTGCTGTTCCATACGTACTGGTAAAGTTTTGATACCCCGGATCAGAAGCCAGCTGTCAAAGGGTGAGAGGCATGCTCCAATCGTCTTGGACAGAAACCTGAGCCGTTCGGCCAAAACCTCATTGGACACAATTAAGAAACCAGCCAGTGTATCGTTATGCCCACCCAAATATTTGGTACCGCTGTGTATTACCACATCTGCACCTAATAGCAGCGGCTTTTGAAGATACGGTGTAAGAAAGGTGTTATCAACAATCAGCAAAAGATTATTTGCCTTGCAGAACCGGGAAACTGCTGCAATGTCAGTAACCTTCATCATGGGATTTGTGGGTGTTTCGATAAAAACCGCTTTTGTTTCAGGCCTTAATCGTTCCTGAATATTTTGAATATGAGAGGTATCCACGTAATCAAAGGTAAGCCCGTTTTTCATGGAAACATATTGGAAAAAGCGGTGAGAACCTCCATACAAATCATCGGTGGAAATTATATGATCTCCCGGAGAAAATAACTCCATCAGTGTAGTAATGGCAGCCATTCCTGAGGAAAAAGCCATGGCATCCAAACCGCCTTCCAGTTTTGCCACCGTTTGTTCGAGATATTCCCTGGTAGGATTTTGGGATCTGGAGTAATCAAAACCTGTGCTTAAGCCCACCCCGGGATGCACAAAGGTTGCCGACTGAAAAATTGGAACACTGACAGCGCCGACGGTATCATACTTTTTATTACTTCCGTGGATGCATAACGTTGAAAAATCCATAAACATCTTCCTTTACTCATTTAATACCATGTTTTATAAATCTTTACACTCTTATCAACCTTTACCAGTACTTAATATATTTTATAGATCTATATATCTATATCTTTTGCAGATCATTTATATTTACATCTCATTTATATCACCATCAAGTATTTAGTATCCTTTTTTATATATAAAACATTATTGCATGATCCTGCTTATGTTTTTCTGCTTCATTGACAAGGTCTGCCAGGGTTATTCCTTTTAATAGTTTTATAATATTTTGATCAAGCACATTAAAAATGGACAACCGCAAGGCTTTTTCAATTTCAGGTGCTTTTTCAGGAACAGTATCCTGGGTTTGCTCAAATAGTGATACTTCCACAGCAGACAATATATCAAAGGTGGTTATTTGATCAGGTGCTTGTGACAGTTGATAACCGCCCTGCGAACCTTTAGAGGAAAAAACGAGTTCGGCTTTTTTCAGCAATGAAAATACCTGTTCCAGATATATTTTGGATATGCCAAGTTCTCCCGAAATGGTGATTATGGTAACATACTCACCATTATTATATTGCTGTGCCATGAATGTTAATGCTGCCAGGGCATACCGTCCTTTCGCTGAAATTCTCATCATTATCACTCTTTCATATATAAATAGTATGTTTTTATAATACAATATAATAAAGATAATAAAAGGTGATGTCAATATAGTTTTTAATATTGTTGCATAAATGCGAAGCGGGAAAAATCATTATCAGGCGATTAAACAAAACATCGTCAGGTACGAAACTGGTTGAACGAAACAGTTGAAATTACATTTTGAAATTTATATGTAATTTTTTCCGTTATTTTTAATAAAAATATTGACACTGTAATTTATACGTAGTATGATAATTCATATAAAACATATATGAATTATATAAAAAAGGATGTGTGATTATGGCAAAAATTTATAGTAGTATAACTGATCTAATCGGAAGAACACCATTGCTTCAATTGGTTAACTATAAAAAGAAGCATGGGCTTCAGGCAACACTAATAGGAAAACTGGAATATTTTAATCCTGCAGGAAGTGTAAAAGACAGAATTGCAAAATCAATGATAGAAGATGCAGAAGCGAAGGGGTTATTGACTCCTGAATCAGTAATTATAGAACCGACAAGCGGGAATACAGGTATTGCTCTTGCAGCGATAGCTGCTGCCCGTGGATACCGCATTATTCTTACAATGCCTGAAACCATGAGCATTGAACGCAGAAACCTGCTCAAGGCATATGGGGCTGAACTTGTACTTACCGATGGTTCCAAGGGCATGTCCGGTGCCATTGCAAAAGCTAAAGAACTGGCAGCAGAAATCCCTAATTCTTTCATCCCAGGCCAGTTTGACAATCCTGCCAATCCCGAAATCCACCGGAAAACAACCGGCCCAGAAATTTGGGAAGATACTGACGGTGCCATTGATATTTTGGTATCGGGTGTTGGTACAGGAGGCACTCTGACTGGTACAGGTGAATATTTGAAAGCTAAAAAGCCAAGCGTTAAGGTAGTGGCGGTGGAACCAGATTCATCTCCTGTACTTTCCGGAGGAAACCCCGGCCCACATAAGATTCAGGGAATCGGAGCAGGTTTTGTTCCTAGAGTACTTAAGACTTCCATTTATGATGAAATTATCCGGGTAAAAAATGAAGATGCATTTGCTGCCAGCAAAGATCTTTCCAGGACAGAAGGAGTATTGGTAGGTATTTCTTCCGGTGCGGCCTTGTGGGCTGCCACAGAAGTTGCAAAGCGTCCGGAAAATGCCGGTAAAGTTATTGTGGCTGTCCTCCCTGATACCGGTGAGAGGTATCTTTCCACACCGCTTTTTTCTGAATAATCCCCTTAACTAAGAGTCAAGAAGTTTCTCGCTTCTAAAAGAGGGAGATAAATTTATGCAAATTATAATGACAACCTTGTTCAGTGGGGGATTGCAAGACCCCCACTGAATCCCTGAACGAAGCGAGTTTGCTATGATTCCGCGTATTCTATCCTGTTGCGGCCGGAAACCTTGGCTTTATATAGCAATTTATCAGCTGCAGATATAATATCTTCCAGAGTGGTATCTGGTGAATATTTAACTGTAGTTACTCCAAAGCTTGCAGTAACAAATTCGGAAACAGGAGATTTTTCATGTTCAATTTTTAAGTCTTGAATTTTTTGCCGGATGTTTTCAGCTATCTTTACTGCAGAATGAATGTTTGTATCAGGTAATATACAGGCAAATTCTTCTCCTCCGTAACGGGCTGCCAGATCAACAGAACGGTTTATACAGCGTTCTAATACTTTGCCTATCTGACGCAAACACTCGTCTCCCAAGACATGTCCATAATAATCATTATATGTCTTAAAATAATCAACATCTAATAAAATTATTGATAATTTAGAGTTTGAACGTTTAAGTCTGGAATACTCGCGTTCCAAAGTTTCATCAAAGCGTCTTCTGTTTGCTATGCCCGTTAGACTATCCTTATTACTTAATTCCGTTAACTTACGGTTAGATTCTTCCAGTAACAGCTCCATTTCCTTTCTCTCATTTATGTCCGTTAACATGGCAAAAGATCCCTCAAATTTTCCGGATTCATCTAAAATAGATTTTGCGGAAACCAAAAACCAGTGTTTTTGTCCGTCCTTTCTTAGCAAGCAGCATTCATAGACTGAATCTTTACCACTTTTCCGAAGGGATTCTTGATAATTATATACACCCAGATGGCTTTCAGGGAAAAAAGAAATATATGGCCTTCCAAGCATTTCATCAATTGTATATCCAAGTATTAAAGCCATGTTTTCATTGGCAAAAGTGATTTTAAAATTTTCATCAAAAATAAGAATTCCTCCGATGGCTGTTTCCACAATTTGTTGGAATCTGATTTCACTTTTTTGCAATGTTTTCTGAATTTCCTGTACTTGCAAATCGCTTCTTTCTTTAGCAAGCATAAGCAAAATAAATCCGCTTATTAAAAACACACAATAGCTTACTACAGGTATAATGCTGAATATGGCACTACCGTGCAGGCTTAAGGCATATTCAGGAAAAACCAGGCATAAAATGGAACTTATAAGAAATATTGTTGCTGTTACACAATAACAAACAGCCATAAGTAATTGCAAAGAAAATTTCTTTTCTGATTTACTGAACAGAAATAAACTCGGTAAAAAATATATAAAACTTTGAAGAAGGAATATTAATCCTGCCCGATAAGGCTCAACTAAAAATATGGTTAATGAACATGCGAGTATAACACCTATAGATGTTAATACATGTAGTTGGCGTTTTACAAGTTGTCCGGATAATATTTTAACAGCCCAGGCTTCATAGGCACAACCTAAGATTAGAACAATATTAGCAAGCAATGTTAAGCTGTCATAGGTATTTGTCCTGTAGTAAAGCAACAGTGAACCAACAGCCTGAAGAATTTTTGCCTGAATCCAGTATGGAACTTCTTGTGGATCGTTTTTGTTCAATTTAAATATTATCAACAATATTCCGAATAAGAATGATCCGATTGCCAGCATTAATATTATAGTTCTTAAATCCATATTAACCTCTCACAAAAAGAGTTCAATCTATATATGGTTTTATCTATGGAACAAATTGAATATTTCATGTACATCTAATTCAAGCTCTTCGGAAATAGATACCGCATTTGCTTTGATTCAAACATCTGATATTTATGTTTATTGCAGCCATACAATAGAATTCCATACTTCCATATATAAGCATGATAATACAGTACTCATGCATTGTCAACATTTTGGTGCTGACATGATATAAGTGTTCTGATATGGCTTTTGTGATATCCTTTCTTTAACAATTAAACTTTATATGGTATTATAATGCAATAAGGTTAGTTAGGGTAATTCTTTTACATTCATCTCTCATTCGAAAATGAGAGCGTTCTGCATAGACTATCAAAATTTTTTATAGGTGATTCTATGAGGAAAATAGAAGTTATAATTGGCAAAGTAATATCCTTGGTCGTACTTATCACGACAATTATTTTTCATAAATTTGTTTCTGAACTCAATCATGTTATTTTTACATGTCTTGTTTCATTCTCTGCTCTGCTATATACTCTTTGTGTAATAGGAGATAAAAGAAAAAAGCAGAAGGGTGACTCGAATATTGGCAATTAATGACTAAAGGAGATCTGCATATTGATGAAAGCGAAATTAAAAATAATTTTTTCTATGGCATCATTCGGGACAATCGCAGTTTTTGTGAAAAATATCCCTCTTTCCACCGGTGAAATTGCTCTCTTCAGGGCAGTCATAGCTTCTCTTGTGATTGTTGCTTATAAGCTAATATCAGGGAAGAAGATTATTTTTTCTGAAATAAAAAAAGACCTGCCTTTACTTTTTATCTCAGGTGTTGCAATGGGTTTCAACTGGATTTTGCTTTTTCAGGCATATAAGTATACAACAGTATCAATTGCTACATTAAGTTATTATTTTGCACCTGTAATTATAATGGTATTATGTCCGGCCTTGTTCAGAGAGAAATTGACAATTAAACAGATTCTATGCTTTATTATGGCAACTTTGGGACTTATTATGGTAATTGGTGTTGACGGTGCGGGGAAGACTGGAAATAATATCCTGGGCATAGGTTTTGGCCTTGGTGCTGCAGCACTTTATGCAACTGTTGTAATAATAAACAAATATATCAAAAAAGTCACTGGCATAGACAGGACATTAATACAGTTTCTGGCCGCAATAATTGTTCTTACACCTTATGTAAGCGCAACAACAGGGATAAATATTGGCAATATGGATAGAACCGGCATAATAAATATTTTAATACTGGGTTTCTTTCACACAGGTATTTCTTATGTTTTATATTTTTCCTCCCTTAAAGATTTAAATGGACAGGAAGCCGCTATTTTAAGCTATATTGATCCACTAGTTGCTATAATCATATCAGTGGCTGTATTGAAGGAATCCATCAATTTTGTGCAGATTATTGGTGGGTTGATGATACTTGGATTTACGCTGCTAAACGAATTTGAAGTGAATATATTTCCTGAACATAAGCAAAAGAGCTTCTCATTAAGCAAAGTAAGAAAGCAGGGTTAAAGCAATAGGATAAAAATCAGGCCAAGAAGGTTAAAAAGATGTCTATATGGGAAATGTGGAAATTAAATCAAATATTTCAATCAGTCATATTTTCAGGTTTGAATATAATATGAATACAATAATTATAAATCCCCAAAAAGCTTTATAGAATAGAGTATACCGAAAAACTACTCTCATTATTTTTTATATTATTAAGCCTATTTTATTAAGCCTATAAAGTAAATTTGATATTTTAGATTTTCAGTTTTTCAATAAAAAATTTAAAAAATTCAAAAATAAAAAACTATTTAAATAATTAAAACAATGATAAAAACTTAAAAATTATATAAATATAAACATAAAAAAATACCAAACGGTGAATTATATAAATTAAAAGAAATTAACATAAATAAAATATGACTATTTTATAGGATAATTTATTCCATATCAAGCAACTCCGCCTTTAATAAATACCGGGCATAATGCCAATATTTATTGGCTATAAAAGAAATAATTCGGATAAGAATAAAGGTGGAGGTGAATATAAATATATGGATAAAAAAATTAGAAATTTCACCATATTTGTTTTAGCAATCAGCCTTTTTGCGATTTTATTAAGCGGATGTGGTGCCCAAAGCGGTCAGGACAGAAACCGAATGCAAACACCTCAGGATAATATGCAAGGTACCACAAACGCACCTGGACAAATAGGCATGCTTAGTTCAGAAAGGATGAATGACGGAATTTCTGGTACTGATCAGGGAGGAACCGGATTACTGGGGATAAATCCCGGCCAGAATGAATCGCAAGGAAATAACCTCAATCAGAATGGATTATTGGGAACTAATAAAGGAAACAGAAACGGGAACACTATCGGGAACAACGGAGTAAACGGTGCAAATACGCAAGGTACAAGAATTGATGTAGATAAGTCCCGAAAAATTGAAACTGAGCTAAAGAAGATGAGGGGCATTGAAGATGTGAATGTATTGATAAACGGGAATACAGCTCTTGTAAGCTGCAGGACTTCTGCTTCTGCAGGAGAAAGAACGGCTGTAAGAAACCAGATAGTGCAAAAAGTAAAGGAAATTGATAATTCACTTACTGATGTGAGGGTAAGCGAATCACCTGATATAATGAAAGATATGAGAAGACTATCTGACGATATTAACAAAAACAGACCTATGGAAAATATAATAGAAGAATTTAACAGGATGTTCCAGGGAGTCAATCCAGCCACTTAAATGACAGAATATCATGTTTTATTAATGATAATGGAGAATACGGGGATGATAATAGAAACACCCCGTATTATTTATTTATGTTATTTAAGTCGCAGATTAAGTTGTATTTAAATTGTAGATATTATAAAATTAAAAAAAAGTCTATGGAGGCGTTTATGCTATTAATTAAAAATGCAAAAATACTTACCATGGCAGGAGTAAATTATGAAAGTGGGTATATTTTTACAGAAAACGGCAAGATAACAGCTATAGGAGATAGCGGTACAGCAGATTTTGTAAAGAATTTAATTATGGATTTTAATAAAGTTAAAATAATTGATGCTAAAGGAGCTTTTGTATTACCTGGATTTATTGATGCCCACTGCCATGTAGGCATGTGGGAAGATTCTGTTGGTATAGAGGGCGCAGATGGGAATGAAGGTACTGATCCTATTACTCCTCATCTCAGAGCAATAGATGGTGTTTACTATTCAGACAGGTCTTTTACTGAAGCAAGAGAAAGTGGTGTTACAACCGTAGTAACAGGCCCAGGCAGCGCAAATGTAATAGGAGGGCAGTTTGCAGCTTTAAAAACCTATGGCAGACGGGTTGAGGATATGATTATTAAGGAACCAGTTGCCATGAAGGTTGCTTTTGGAGAAAACCCTAAACGGGTTTACGGAGAAAAAAAGCAAATGCCTTCAACAAGAATGGCAACTGCGGCGTTACTAAGGGAAAATCTCCTAAAAGCCATAGAATATAAAGAAAAATTGGATGAGTATAATAAGGATAAGAATAATAATGAAAAACCCAAATTAGATTTTAAGCTGGAAAGCCTGGTTAAGGTCCTTAACGGAGAAATTCCTTTAAAGGCACATGCCCACAGGGCAGATGATATATTGACTGCTATCAGGATTGCTAAAGAATTTGGTTTAAGATATACTCTTGATCACTGTACAGAAGGTTATTTAATAAAAGATATATTAGCTGAAGAAGGGGTACAAGCTATTGTAGGGCCTATTCTTACAGACAGGTCTAAAATAGAATTGAGAAGTATGAGCCTGAAAAATCCGGGTATACTCTCAAAAGCCGGTGTTAAAGTTGCCATAATGACAGATCACCCTGTTATACCTGTACAGTACCTGTGTTTGTGTGCTGCCATAGCAGTTAAGGAAGGTATGGATGAAGAGGAAGCTCTTAAGGCTATAACAATTAATGCAGCCCAGATTTGCGAGATAGACCACAGAGTTGGAAGTCTTGAAGTTGGGAAAGACGCAGATATGGTAATTTTTTCAGACCATCCTTTTGAACTAAAATCAAAGGTATTAACAACAATTATTAACGGGAATATTGTATATGAAGCAAATTAAAACCAAATCAACTGAAGAAACAAAAGAAACAGGATATAAATTAGGGAAACTGTTACATAAAGGTGATATTGTCTGCATTTCAGGAGAACTTGGAGTGGGCAAGACAATATTTTCAGGAGGAATTGCCCTCGGCCTGGGAGTGAAAGGCTATATAACCAGTCCCACTTTTACCATTGTAAATGAATATTATGACGGTAGAGTGCCTTTATATCATTTTGATGTATACAGAATAGGTTCCACTGATGAAATGTACGAAATCGGTTTTGAAGAGTATCTTGATGGCGATGGCGTTGTTATTATTGAATGGGCGGAATTGATAGAAAATATTTTGCCTGACCAATATATCCGCGTTACAATTGAAAGAGACAAGGATAATCAGCAGGATGGACGGTGGATAAAGATTGATTTTATAGGTTCAAGGTACGAGGACTATCATAACAAACTTTTAGCGGAATGATTTGGAGGTATACCTGATGGAAAAATCGGAGCATCCGAAGACTGAAATGAAGATACTTGCACTGGATACATCTTCTTCGGTGGCCTCTGTGGCAATATTGGATAAAAACATACTGATGGGAGAGTACTCAATAAACAGCAAAAAAAAGCATTCGCAGATTTTGATGCTAATGGTTAAAGAACTATTAAAGAACCTGGATATTTCTCCCGAGGATATTGATTTATATGCAGTAACCAGCGGGCCAGGTTCTTTTACCGGTCTCAGGATTGGTATTACTGCGGTAAAAGCAATGGCTTATGCGGTAAAAAAGCCTGTAATTGCAGTACCTTCTTTAGAAGCATTGGCATATAATCTGCCTCTGTGGGAAGGTTTGGTTTGCCCTATCATGGATGCAAGAAATAATCAAGTGTATACTGCGCTATATAAATGGAAGGGAAACTTCCTGGAGGCAGTTACTGAATGTAAGGGAATAGCGGTTCAGGAATTAATATTATTAATAATGGATAATATGAAGGATAATAATAAAGTAGCTTTTGTAGGTGACGGCGTTGAGGTACACAGACAGTATATTGCTGAACAGTTAGGAAATAAGGCTGTATTTACGCCTGCAAATCTTATGCTTGTCAGGGCAAGTTCTGTAGCTCTGGCTGCAGCTGCAAAATATTCACGGGGCGAGATAGAGACAGCTTTTGAACTGGTGCCCTTTTATCTGAGAAAATCCCAGGCTGAGAGAGTGCTTGAAAAAAATAATAAGGGTGAAAATGAAGAGGTCTGTGATAAAGTATGAAAGATGTTGAGATTTTTAATGCTACCCCAGAATGTATTGATGGAATTATGATTGTTGAAAATCTTAGCTTTAGAATTCCATGGTCCCGTAATTCAATAACTGATGAAATTACAAAAAATAGTTTTGCGAAATATATATGTGCAAGGATAGGAAATCAGATAGTGGGTTATGCAGGAATGTGGATTATATGCGGAGAAGGGCATATAACAAATATAGCTGTTCATCCTGAATTCAGAAGAAATGGTATAGGAAGCAGACTATTAAGCAAACTTGTTGAAATAGCAAGAGAAAATGATGTATATGCAATGACCCTTGAAGTCAGAAAAAGCAACCTGGGAGCTCAGGAACTTTATAAAAAACATGGGTTTAAGCCCAGTGGAATCCGGAAGGCATATTACTCAGACAATGGAGAGGATGCCATAATTATGTGGAAAGAAATTTTCTGAGCAAACTCGCTTCGCCCGGGAATTCAGTAGAGAATAAAAAATAATACGGCTTAAATGATTGAAAATAGAATAATTGACATAAAATTTAAAATATAACATAAGATAAAAATATTTATAATCAGCTTGGTTGAGCCTCCTAGAAAATTAAGCAAGGGATATAAGTTAAAAAAAAAATCATACTAGTTTAATGGAGGTGAAACTTGCTGATGCTAAAAAAACTAGCATTATTAATGATTATATTTGTACTTACGGGCTGTGCTTCTTCAAACAGATTGCCTGAAGAAGACCTGCCTGATGCAGGTAAGCAGCTTTTAGGCGAGCAGGAATCCACCCAGATTGAACCTCCTCCGGAACCAACAGTAAAACCTGGAGTTTTTCTGGGAGAAATGGATGTGGGTGGTATGGAAAGGTCGTCAGTATTGCATAAGATAGAGCTGCATGCCCTGGATGTGGATATTAAAATGATAAATGCTAGTATTAACCCTGAAACCTGGGAGATTTATCCTGAAAAGGCAGGTAAAAGAGTTAATGTTGAGAAGACTCTTGAACTTGTTATGAACGCTAATGAAGGAGAAAAGGTAGATTATGTAATTGAGGAAATTCCTCCTGAAATTACTTCAGAAATGGTTAAAAACAATATAGTACTAATAGCAAGTTATTCAACACCATTAATTGATAGAACCCCTTCAAGAGTTAATAATATAAAGCTGGCTGCAAAAAAAATAAATGGTATAAAACTTGCTCCCGGAGAAGAGTTTTCTTTTAATAGGATAGTAGGGAGAAGAACAGAAGGCAAAGGTTATGAACTTGCTCCTATTATAGTAAACACCGAGGATGGGCCTGAGAAAGGATATGGAGTAGGAGGAGGAGTTTGCCAGGTATCGACCACAATTTATAATGCAGTAGCAAAATGCGGCCTTAAAGTGACAGAAAGACACATGCATTCAAAAGATATTAATTATGTACCTGAAGGTAAAGATGCTACGGTTTCTTACGGATCTGTAGATTTTAGATTTGTAAACAACAGGGACCATTCTATAATGATAAAAGTCTATCTTCATAATAAGAAGGTAATTGCTGAAATATATGAAAACAGAAACTAAAGTAATAAATTTGATATGTACTTATCGTATTATATTTTTTTTGTTATAATACTTTTAAAGATTTATTAAAAAATCAACAAGTATACTCCTGCATTAAATGTGGGAGATGAATTGCTAAAATATAAACGAGGCTCAAAAACGATGCAAAGTATGGCAGGGAGGATTTTAGAATGATAATGAAAGAAATAAAGGTTGGCATACAAACCGGGCTGCAATCAAAGACAGCTGCAGTGTTTATACAAAAAGCATCCGGTTTTAAATCCAGCATATGGATTGAAAAAGAAGAGAGGAAGGCTAATGCAAAAAGTCTTTTGGGGCTTTTGTCCCTGGGGATAGGAAAAGGTTCAGAAGTTACAATTATAGTGGACGGAGAAGATGAACAGCAGGCGCTTAATGAACTGGAAGAATACCTGCAATCTGACGGTATAGAGAATACATAACTCTTAGTAATAAGGAAGTAGGAGGTAGTAATTGACAGAAAATTTTAATATTCAGGAAGAATTAAAAAAAATGCCCGAATTACCGGGCGTTTATATTATGAAGAATGAAGATGGAGAAATTATTTATATAGGAAAGGCTGTTAATTTAAAGAATAGAGTAAGACAGTATTTTCAACCTCAGGCCAGACAACTTCCAAAGGTTAATGCTATGGTACCCAAAATAAAGAAATTTGAGTATATAGTAACAGATACCGAAATGGAAGCATTAATCCTGGAATGCAATTTAATAAAAAAACACAGGCCAAAATTCAACATACTTTTAAAAGACGATAAAACTTATCCATATATTAAGATAACTATGGGAGAAGAATATCCCAGAATACTTATTACACGGAGGATAGTAAAAGACGGTTCCAGATATTTCGGACCTTACTCAAATGCAGGGGCTGTAAAAGATACTGTTGATTTATTAAAAAAGCTTTTTCCCCTGAAAACATGCAACAGGGTATTGCCAAGAGATATAGGTAAGGAAAGGCCATGCCTGAATTTTCATATAAAACAGTGTTTGGGGCCATGTAAAGGAGATGTCGACAAGGAAAAATACAGGGCTGTTATGGCAGATATATGCAGTTTTCTTGAAGGACGGCAGGAAAAAATCATAGAAAGGCTTGAACAGCAAATGAGGGAAGCTGCTGAGGAAATGGAGTTTGAAAAGGCAGCATTTATCAGGGATAAAATAAACAGTCTGAAGCATGTTCTGGAAAAACAGAAAATAGTATCTGTAAATTTTGAAGATATGGATGTTATAGCTTTTGCAATGGAACCCGGCATGGCTTGTGCTCAGGTTTTTTTTGTAAGAGGAGGGAAACTTCTAGGCAGGGAACATTATATTTTTGATCAGATTGAAGATGGGGATTCTGAATTAATTACTTCATTTATAAAACAGTTCTATAGTTCGGCAGCTTTTGTTCCCAAAGAGATATTGATTAGTGGTGAAATTGAGGAAAGAGAATTAATTGAACAATGGCTGAGTAATAAAAAAGGTACTCGTGTTTATATAAAAGTACCAAAAAGAGGTGAAAAATTCGATCTGGTAAAAATGGTTGCAAATAATGCTGCCATTGAATTATCCCGTTTCAAGGAAAGAGTTTTGTCAGAGAATAAATTTGCCGAGGAAGGACTGGAAAATCTGTCAAAAGTCCTGGGTTTAAAGACAAATCCTGAAAGAATAGAAGCTTTTGATATCTCAAACACAGGCCGGACAGAGATGGTTGCATCAATGGTTGTGTTTGAAAAAGGAATGCCTGCAAAAAAAGAATATCGGAGATTTAAAATCAAATGGGTGGAAGGCATAAATGACTATGGCGCTATGCAGGAAGTAATATACAGGAGATTTAGAAATACAGAATTTAATAAAATGCCGGATATTATACTTGTAGATGGCGGCTCAGGCCATGTCAGATCTGTTAAGCTTGTTCTTGATGAATTAAATGCACAAATCCCTGTAGCGGGTATGGTAAAGGATGAAAAGCACCGTACCAGATCCCTGGTGTTTCAGGAAAGTGAAATTGACCTCTCAACTAATATAACTTTACTAAGGTTTATTTCATCTGTTCAAAATGAAGCTCACAGGTTTGCACTGGAATATAATAAAAAACTTAGGGCAAAGAGATATAGAGCCTCGGAATTAGATGACATTAAGGGAATAGGTGAAGCAAGAAAAGCATCCCTGCTCAAACATTTTGGATCTGTAAGCAGGATTAAGGAAGCCAGCATTGAGGAACTGGCTACCGTAAAGGGTATAAGCAAACCGTTAGCTCAGGAAATATATGATTTTTTTCATAAGGTGAATAAGTGATAAGGAAAATTCTTGATTATTTCTTTGATAAAAGTGAGTTTTCCTGAGAGACTTTCTTTGGAATAATCTTCACAGATTTTTAAATTATTAGTGCTTATTTGTAAATAATTAAGTTAAATCTGTTAATACTATTATCAGTACTTTAATTCTAAGGTAAAGCAGACAATTTGGAGGGATAATATGAGGAAAAAAATAATTTGCTTAATAGTACTGACATTAGTATTAACGTCAGTAATTGGTGCCTTTATTTCTCAAAAGGGAAATGTTCAGGCAGCAACCAGTTTTGATGTATATGGATATGTGGAAGGTGTTGTAACTTCTTCGGGTCTGAATGTCAGATCAGGACCTTCAGTTAATTACAAAGTTGTACATGTCCTTTATAAAGGGCAAAAAGTTAAAGTGCTTGGGAAACTTGGCAACTGGTATGTAATACATGACCCTTCAACAGATTATGTAGGAGCAGTCAGTGCTAATTACATGACCATTAATTGGCCTAAGACCACCCCAAAACCCACACCAGCTCCAACACCCACACCAACGCCAGCGCCCGATATACCTCCGGCAGAACAGCCAGGTACAACTCCTTCGGATATATCAGCCGAGGAACAGCAGCTTCTTGATCTTGTAAATAAAGCAAGAGCAGAAGCGGGAGTAGGCGCATTGAAATTTGACATGGAATTGATGAAAGTAGCAAGACTCAAGGCGAAGGATATGGTAGATAATAACTACTTCTCTCACCAGTCACCTACTTATGGTTCTCCTTTTGACATGATGAAGCAGTTTAATATCAGCTTCAGAACAGCAGGAGAAAACATAGCAGGAAACAGAACGGTTGAAGGTGCTTTCAAGGCATGGATGAATTCTGAAGGACACAGAAGAAACATACTTAACGGAAGCTTCAATTATGTAGGATTTGGTATTGTACCAAGTAACACTTACGGAAAGATACTTGTTCAAATGTTTATAGGAAGATAAGAGTAGGGGGACACTCCCGGAATAAGGGGACACTCCTGCACTTTTTACACTTTAATTTTGTGTTATTAGTGAAGGAGTGTCCCCTTTCCGATTGTGGAACTTTTTTTATTCTTCAACGTCCAAAACAATAAAGGGACACTCCTTCACTTTTAGCATTAAGTGAAGGAATGTCCCTTTATGCTTATGCGTACATAAGTTAACAATTGTAGGTAATTTTTTATATTGGATAATTGTTTACATAATGGTATAATATACACGTGCTGAATCCTTTAAAATACATACATAGAAATAAAGGAACGGGGGATATTTTTTGGGGTTAATTTCGTTGTGCTTTTTTATGCCATAACGAAGGGGTGATCTCTTCTACCTAACCCGTCAACTAACCTCGTAAGCATAAAGAAGAGAGGGGTAGTATGAGGAAGGGAAAGAAGGCTTTCACGACAGTGATAGCTGTTGGAATGTCCGCCATTATTTTCTTGAATACTAATACGGTGTCGGCATCGGTAGTATTGAAGAAAGGCATGGAAGGAAGCGCGGTCACTTCACTGCAAAGTAATCTTAAAAAGCTTGGTTTCTTTAATTCTAATCCCACAGGTTATTACGGGGATATTACAGAAACAGCAGTTAGAAACCTGCAGAGAGAATACGGGTATTGGATTGATGGCATAGCAGGGCCTGAAACCTTGAATTTAGTGGACAAGCTCATAAGAGATTTGGATAATACTTCTTCAAGAGCATCAGCAGAAATGGCAAATCCATATACAACAACTCTAAAAAAAGGTATGCGCGGAGATTTGGTCACTACATTGCAGAATGATTTAAAAAGTCTTGGTTTCTTCAACAACGAAGTTACAGGCTATTTTGGGGATGTTACAGAAACAGCGGTAAAAAACCTGCAGAAGGAGTACGGGTATTGGATAGACGGTGTGGTTGGTTCATCCACTGCAGGACTTATAAACAGATTGTTGGGAAGAGAGACAGCCAGTAACCAGGATGTTGCATCAAGAAGCGGAGATGTAAGAAGTGAATCAAGGCAGGAAAGTTATGATTTATCCTGGAGCAAGGTAAATTCCCAGATATTCACTATAGGAAAGGTTGCAACAGTATATGATATCTGGAGCGGTAAGAGCTTTAATGTAAAAAGAACGTATGGATATAACCATGCAGACTGCGAAACACTTACTGCAGAGGATACCAGAATCATGAAAGAAATATACGGCGGACAATGGAGTTGGGACAGGCGTCCAATAATATTGGATGTAGACGGGACAAAAATTGCTGCCTCCATGGCTGGAATGCCGCATGCCGGAAATGAAAGCGCTGCTGCCAATACATATGTTAAATGGAGAAGCGGCGGTTATGGCGCAGGAACTAACCTTGACACTGTTAAAGGCAATGAAATGGACGGACATTTTGACATTCACTTTAAAGGTAGCAAAACTCATGGAACAAACAGTGTAAACAGTGCCCACCAAAAAGCAATTCAGCAAGCAAACGAATGGGCTAAAAATAATTATTAGAGTAACATTTATATAATGTTACGGCCACATTAATAAAACATACTCTCAAAGAAAAGTACTTAAGTGGAATAGCTTAAGTACTTTTTTTTATGGATAAATATTGAAATAAAAGGAGATAATATATAAGCAAGAAAATTTCTCTAAAATGAAAACTTGCTGCCATTGTATTATGAAAAAGTAAAAATAATGAAAGGAGTAGCAAACAAATGGGAGATAAGAGCAAGAAAAAGAAAAAGAGCAAAAGTGCAAAATCAGAACCTTCTGCTGCAAATGATCAGCTAGGTGAAAATCCAGCTCAGGGAAGGCTCTCAAGGAACATCAGCGAAGAAAAGAGATAAAACTCAGCGAATTTATAAACAAAAAGTCATACAGTAATGTGTGACTTTTTTGTTATTGAAAATTATTATATAAACATGATAATATAATGCAAGACTGAAATGATATTTACTTTTTGAGAATGAAACATTAATTAAAAGGACGGTTTATGTTTATAATGAAAACCATTTACTATACAGTTGCTATAATAAAGAGAAGACCGGCTTTACTATGGTTAATGGCAATGGCAGTTTTTGTATATTTAATATTTGCAAGATATAATCCAGTTATGCCGATAATTCTTGGCCTTGGAAAAGTAACAGGAGGTACTGTTTCTGAGAGCATAATTTCTTTTTTGCAGATATCAATAGATCCTGAAATTTTTCCCTACATACTTGCAGCCCTGTTAGGTTTATCAATAATTGGATCTGTATTGCTGGGAATTTTTATCTCAGGATACTTTAACGTTTTATACAATGCTTTGATTGCAGAACCAAGAAAAAAGGGTGAATTCTATTCAGGAGTAAGAATTTATGGCGGTAAAATCATTCTGGCAACATTCAGGGTCATCTTGTTCGGATTGGCTTTAATGATATTTATGGCTATATCATCAATTCCTGCAATTGTTATTTCTAAGCTTGCTTCAGAGGGAAGAACCGGATTTGGCACACCTTCAATACTTATTGGGATATTGACAGCTTTAACACTTTATTTTTTATTCATGTACTTCAGGGTATATATATCCTATTGGTACCCTGCAATAATACAGGGAGCAAAAAAACCTTTTCTGACTTCCCGGAAGTTAGTAAACAAACATTTTTGGAGATTTGTATTTAGTTTTCTGTTATTTGATGCAATATTGGTAGGCGTTAATTTCCTGTTAGGGAAAGTCCCAAATGCAACCCTGGTTTTCATAGCTAAGTTGATTTTTTATACATTTTTAATTCTTTTATATGTTTCATATATATTCTATACATATGAAATATTCAGGAAAGAATATACCAAGTGAAAAAGCCAGGGCTGTTTAAGCCAGAAGTATATATATCAGTAATATTGTAAGCAATTCATCTTCTATTCCATCTTTAAGAAATAAAATAATCAGCCCTATCAATATTAATTCTTCCAGATGTATATGCTCTCTGATAATATCTATTAAAGAAGGCCTATACTGAGAAGGATGCAGAACTCTGCCCGTTATTTTTCTGTCTGTAGAGCTGATATTTTCTTCCTGGTTTGGAAGAGGTATATCAATTTTTGATTTTGAGGATGAAGCTTCAGCACCGGCATCATCAATCTGTTCTTTTTCTTTCTCAGTCCAAGTTTTTTCTGTAACAGGCCTTCTCTTTACTTCCGGATAGTAATATCTTCTGTTTATGTACGGGGGCTTTCCATATAACATAAGCTCACCCTCCTAATAGTCGATTTTATTACTATTATCCAGAATGTTTGCTAACTTTGACATTCTGATAATATTAATGCAGTTATTGATATTTTTTTGTCTTCTCTTGCTCATAAAGGGTTTTAATGCGGATAAGAGATTAATCCTTGGATCATTAGCCATATTAGCATTTATAGTTCTCATAAGTGAATTCAACATTTCTGTATTATCTGGATGGTGTGAAGAATTTTGCTTTTCATGTTTTTCTTGATTCTTTTCTTTTTGCTCATTTGCCTTTGGGGAAGAATCCTCTTTGCCGGACTGGCCCCCCAAGAGAGAAAGAATTCCCATAAGGTTTTCCGGAAGGTTTTCCTGGCTTAACAATTCCGTCAGCTGTTTTATTTTGTTGTTCAGCTCATCACTCATTTAATATTCCTCCAAAAGCTTTTTACGCAACACTTTTTGCTATTTAAACTCAAAATGTATGTATGAAATTAAAATATTTTCAATTAATAGTATATTCAGTTAATATTCAATAATGTCTTTTATTTTTTTTATTATTTCTTCACCTTGGTCACCTATAAGTTTAGCCATGTTATCAAAATCAGACTTGGAAACCAGTTGTTTTATTTCATCTTTATCTATGTTTAAATCATTAAACTTTGACATATCAAATTCATTTATTTTTCTCATAAGTTCATCTTTATCCATTTTATTAATTTTCTTTACCAGATCATCTATTTCTCCTTTCTTAAGCATATCAATGGCAGCATTTAGCTTTGCCTGTAAAACTTTTTCATCCACTTTCCCAAATATTTCAGCGAGCTTTTTGTTAAAAGAATTATTCATAAAACCATCCCTTTCTAATTTTCTAGTAATGTTATTGAATATCTATTTATGCTATTTATAAGTCTTGTTATTGAATAATGATTTAAACTTTAAGTAATGGATCCTACTTTGAGCATTGATTTAAACTTTAATTTTGTAGTTAATTATGTAATTGCTGGTCTAAATCAACTCTTTGCTCAGTTCTATCCAATGCTCCAGCCGGTTCGTGAATAAGAGTAATCTCATCGTTCCTGCTTTCATTTGCTATAAACATAAACAGAAAGCTAATAATAATAAATAACAAAGCATTATTTGGGCTGCTGCCGTCAGGACATGTATTTCTATCATCACGGTTGCCGCCGAAAATCGAGAGAATAAATACTATGATGAAAAAAATAATTTCATCATTATTGCTGGCAAACAACCTTTCGATGGATTGGGAAAACTGCTTGAACAGACCCATTTCATCTCCTCCATTAATTATTAATATATTGCCATATATAGTTCTATGAGCAATGAAGGAAAAATGTTACAGAAATATTAAATAAAAGTGGCAATGCCACTTTTATTTAATCCCCGAGCAAAGCGAGTTTGATTATCCTTATTGTATGTCCTATTTATAGAACAGCATTAGGAATACAAGGATGAAAAATAAAATAGTATCATCTCCGCGATATAAATCTATATTATCTGAAAGTGTTCCACCTCTTAAAAGTACTAGAGGCCTGGTGTCATAGAACAGCATAAGAAAGACCAGGATAAAAAACAGTATAGTGCAGTCTTCTGATTTACATTTAATATTTGTCATATAAATAACAAGCCCCCTTTGTTAATATTCATATTACATAATATTGCCGGGAAACAGTTAGTGTTCCAGGGGGAAAAATAAAATGAGAAAATACAACTGTTTTGTTTATTAATTATGTGGTATAAATTAATTTATACTCAGTTATTGCTAATGGTGATAATTTGAGGTTTGCAGAATAATTATTATCTCTAAGAACCATGGTTTGAAGAACTATGATTTAAATTTCATTCTGGCAAAACTTACCTGTATTAAATACCTGCAGTGAAAGGAGGATTATGTGAGTTTTAATTCATATATTCTGGGATTTGTAGAGGGTATACTTACTTTTATTTCTCCATGTATATTACCCCTTCTGCCTGTATACTTTGTTTACCTGGCAGGTGAAAAAATAAAAGATGACGCATCTTCAAATGGATTTGAGTCCCGAAGACTAATAACTAACTCTATAGGATTTGTTATAGGATTTACCATTGTTTTTGTGGTATTGGGCGCCGCAGCTACTTCTCTTGGCCATTTTCTGAAAGAAAATATAGATTTTTTCAGAAAATTGAGTGGCATTATAATGATTATTTTTGGGCTTAATTTCTTGGGCATTATTAACCTTGGTTTTTTAAACAAGGATAGGAGAATAAATTACAAATTCAAGGAACTAAAGTTTATTAACTCAATAATTTTTGGAGCGGCTTTTGGTTTTGGGTGGACTCCCTGTGTAGGAGCATTTCTTGGGTCAGCATTATTAATTGCCGGGAATTCAGATACCATAGGACAGGGGATTTTGTTACTTGTTATTTATTCGGCAGGTCTGGGTATTCCGTTCATTATATCTTCAATTATATTTGATAAAGCGAAAATTGCCTTTAAGCTTATACAAAAGCATAATAGAATAATAAACCTGGTTTCGGGTACTGTATTAATAATTGCAGGCCTTCTGGTGTATTTTGACAAGTTAAAATATATAAGTATTAGTTTATAGAAAGGAAGATATTATTGAAAAGAAATGAAAATGTTATAATATGGATTATACTATTTATTGTTATTATGGCTGCAGCAACGTTGATTTATAACAAGATAAAGCCTGATGCTATAGAGAAGTTTCCGAACAGCCAGAAAGAAGACACTTTAGATAAAAAAGATAACTTATCAGATACTGATGAAAGTGATGAAGGAAATGCTGAAGAACCTGAAGATAATACTTCTGATTCTGAGAAAAATTCTACAAAAAAAGATGCTCCTTTGGCTCCTGATTTTACCATAGAAGATATGGAAGGAAACAAAGTTTCTTTATCAGATTTCAGAGGTAAATATGTTTTTATGAACTTCTGGGCTACCTGGTGTGGTTATTGTGTACAAGAAATGCCGGACCTGGACAAAGCATATAAAGAAATGGAAAAAGAAGGAGATGCTGTTATTATTGCTGTAAATGTTCAGGAAGAATTGGAAACGGTTAAAAAATTTATAGAAGAGGGAAATTTATCCATGCCTGTACTTATGGATTATAAAGGGGAGGCAAGCAGGCTATATGGAATACATGTAAGTGGTATTCCTGTTACCTATGTTATAGACAGAGAAGGTGCCCTATATGGGAGAATAATTGGAGCTACAGACTATGATACTATTATGGGAGTTCTGGAAGAAATAATGAAAGAATCAGAAAAGTAAAGGAGTTGTAGATCATGTATGATATAATAATAATCGGAAGAGGACCTGCAGGTTTATCTGCAGCTTTATATACTGTAAGGGCAAACCTAAAAACTCTGGTTATCGGGAAGGGCAACAGTGCGTTGAAAAAAGCGGATAAAATAGAAAATTATTTTGGATTTTCTGAACCTGTCAGCGGAGAAATGTTGCTCCGTGAAGGTGAAAAACAAGTATTGAGACTTGGAACGGAAATAATTGAAGATGAAGTTGTATCTATTGAGCAGGACCAGAATTTTCATATACACACGCCCAACGGGAAATATGAGGCAAAAGCAGTACTGCTGGCAACAGGGCAGACACAGAAAAAAGTCAAAATAGGTAATCTGGATGATTTTGTCGGAAAGGGAGTAAGTTACTGCACAACTTGTGACGGCTTCTTCTATAGAGGACGCAAAGTTGGAATATTAGGGTTTAAAGATTATGCAATACATGAGGCTATGGAAATGGAGGTGTTTACTAAGGACATCATCATTTATACTAATGGCGCCAGTCTTGACATATCCGATAGTTTTAGAGAAAAGGTTACAAGATTTAAGTTTAACTTTAATAAAATAGCAAAGTTAGAAGGAAATGATTTCCTTCGCAAGATAGTGTTTGAGGATGGTACAAGTGAGGAGATAGACGGGCTTTTTGTTGCCTATGACAGTGCTTCCAGTATTGATTTTGCAAGAAAGCTGGGGATAATGACCGAAGGAAATTCTATTTCTGTAGATAGAAATCAACAGACCAATATACCTGGCATTTTTGCCGCGGGAGATTGTACAGGAGGATTGAAACAGATAGCAACAGCAGTCGGAGAAGGTGCTTTGGCTGCAAGAAGAATAATAGAATATGTGAGAAGTTTATGAATGGAGGGTTTATCATGGAGGTTAACAAAATTTTAAGTATGGTGGACCATACAATACTTAAAAATACAGCCACCTGGGAAGACATAAAGCAGGCATGTGATGATGGCATAAGATATGGAGTTGCCTGTGTTTGTGTTCCCAATTGTTATGTGGCTAATGCAAAGAAATATGTAGGGGACAGGGTTAACATTGGTTCTGTAACCGGGTTCCCCTATGGATATAATACTACAGAGGCAAAAATATTTGAGGCAAAGAAAGCAATAGAAGATGGCGCAGATGAAATTGATATGGTTCTAAATATTGGATGGCTTAAGTCTGGAAATTTTCAGGCAGTAGAAGATGAAATTAAAGCAATAAAAGAAGCAGTTGGAAACAAAACTCTGAAAGTAATAATAGAAACAGGTGTCCTGACAGAAGAGGAAAAAATCGCCGCCTGTAAAATAGTTACAAATGCAGGTGCTGATTTCATTAAAACTTCAACGGGTTTTACCGTGGGGGGAGCTACCAGGGAAGATGTTAAGCTATTTGCTGAAAATGTAGGTAAAGGTGTAAGAATAAAAGCAGCAGGCGGGATAAAAACCTTAGAAGCTGCAGAAGATTTTATTAATCTTGGTGCAACCAGATTAGGAACCAGTACACTGATAAAAAACATAAAAGGCCAGAAGATTGAAGGCAGTGAGACTTATTAAGTTGTTTACGTCGAGGTGCAGGATTTATGAGGATGTATGATATCATTATCAAAAAAAGAAACGGTGGAAGCCTGACAGAGGAAGAAATCCGTTTCTTTGTTGATGGATATACCAATGGTAGAATACCAGATTATCAGATATCTGCCTTATTGATGGCAATATTTTTTAGAGGTATGAACAGCCAGGAAACTTCCCTGTTAACCAAATCTATGGCAGAGTCAGGCAGTATGGTGGATTTATCCTCCATTCCCGGCATAAAGGTTGATAAACACAGTACGGGAGGAGTAGGAGATAAAACAACCATGGTAGTTTGCCCTATTGTTGCTTCCTGCGGAGTTCCGGTAGCAAAAATGTCCGGACACGGTTTAGGACATACGGGGGGTACTTTGGACAAACTTGAATCAATTCCAAACTTTACAACATCAATCCCTATTGAGCAGTTTATAAAAATTGTTAAAGAAATAGGATTGAGCGTTATAGGCCAAACAACTAATCTTGCACCTGCAGATAAAAAGTTATATGCGCTAAGGGATGTAACCGGAACTGTAGACAATATTTCTCTAATTGCAGCAAGTATTATGAGTAAGAAGATTGCTGCCGGTGCGGATGCTATTTTACTGGATGTTAAAACAGGCAGCGGAGCCTTTATGAAAACAATTGAAGATTCCATAAAACTTGCGCAGGAAATGGTATCAATAGGTGAACATGTGGGCAGAAAAACTGTGGCTTTAATCACCAACATGGATAGACCCCTTGGAAATGCAATAGGCAACTCCCTGGAAGTAATTGAAGCCGTAGAAACTTTAAAAGGTAAAGGACCTGGTGATTTTGAAGAGGTATGTCTTAACCTGTCTGCCAACATGCTATATCTAGCGCAAAAAAGCAGTCTGGAAGATTGCATGCAGTTAGCCAGAGATGCTCTGAGGCAAGGGAGGGCGCTGGCTAAGTTCAGAGAAATGGTTATTTATCAGAAAGGTGATGTATCTGTTATAGATAATACCTCTCTTTTCCCAAAAGCTCCTATAGAACACCAGATTAAAGCGGAAAAGGATGGATGGATTGCCACAATGGATACCGAGCGGTGGGGCTTGGCTTCTGTTGTACTTGGAGCAGGCAGGGAAAGAAAAGATGATGAAATTGACCATAGCGCAGGAATTATTATAAATGCCAAATTAGGGGATAATGTTAGAAAAGGGCAGACTATTGCCACTTTATATACTTCAAGGGAACATACTGTTAAGATTGCGGAGGATATATTAAAAGGGTCATTTTCTATTAGCCCGGTACCTGTACAAATTGCTCCGCTAATACATGCAAGGGTTACTATAGATGGAATAGAAAGATACTAAATCTGGGCCGAGGTGACATGAGTGAATAAAAGAGTTATTTTAGTTGTACTTGACAGCGTAGGGATGGGAGAACTTCCGGATGCCTCTGAATATGGGGATGAGGGAAGTAATACACTAAGAACTTTATGGAGAAGCGGACAGTTGAATGTACCTAACCTTACCCAGATGGGCTTATTCAACATTGAAGGAAATGAATATGCAGAAGGTGTTGAGAAGCCAACTGGTTCATTTGCCCGGCTTGCAGAAATATCAAAAGGCAAGGATACAACAACCGGCCATTGGGAGATTGCAGGACTGATATCTGAGAGGCCTTTTCCTACATATCCAGATGGTTTTCCTAAAGAAATAATAGATGCTTTTGAAAAGGCTACAGGTAAAAAAGTACTGTGCAATAAACCTTATTCCGGAACAGAGGTAATAGATGATTATGGAGAAGAACATTTAAGAACCGGAGCACTTATAGTATACACTTCTGCAGACAGTGTATTTCAGGTTGCCGCGAATGAAGAAGTGGTACCTGTGGAAGAGTTGTACAGATACTGCAGGATTGCAAGAGATTTACTCAAGGGTGAACATGCCGTAGCCCGTGTTATTGCAAGACCTTTTATAGGAAGCAAAAAAGGCGGGTTTATCCGTACACCCAACAGACATGATTTTTCTCTTGAGCCCCAGGGTGAAACTATATTGGATATTCTTACAGAAGAAGGTATTAATACTGTAGGGGTAGGGAAAATATATGATATTTTCGCAGGCAGAGGAGTACAAAAAAGTATTAAAATGTCGGACAATGTTGATGGCATGAACAAAACAATTAAATTAGTTCAAGAGAGAGAACAAGGATTTATTTTTGTAAATCTTGTGGATTTTGATATGAAATATGGTCACAGAAATAATATTGCCGGATACACTGAAGCTCTTAACACTTTTGACATGCAGTTAAAGGATCTTCTTGAATCAATGCAAAGCGAGGATATCCTGATTATCACGGCTGATCATGGCTGTGATCCGGGCACTCCCAGCACTGATCATTCAAGGGAATATGTTCCCATGCTCATATACGGGGAGAGTATAAAACGGGGTGTTGACCTTGGAACAAGGCCAACTTTCAGCGATATTGCCGCCACTGTTGCAGAAATCTTTAAGGTGAAACCTCCCGCTTCAGGAGAAAGTTTTTATAGTTTAGTGAAAATTTGATAGCTTGTATTTGACCTTGTCAATAACTTTTGAAAATGTCACCTAAAAAGACTAAAAAAACGAGTTAATTATCTTGTGAAAATGTCACTTAAAAATAAAAAAAGTGGTGTTGGAATCTGTAAAATGAAAAAGCATTATTGAGT